>JABFRB010000020.1 GCA_013141385.1 Bacteroidales bacterium
TTAGGATCAACAGATCGATACATAAGCAAACCATTTTTCATAAACTTATTGTTCGAATGGTTGAAGGTGATCCCATTACATATCAGAATGTTAAAATTAGTGCTTAAATAAACACCTCAATAAAAATTAATGCTATGATTAAAAAGATAAAGGATTTTCTTGCTAACAAGTATTTTAAGTTTTGTGCTGTATCATTCCTATACTTACTATGGATTATATGGCTTGGTAGCTATTGGTTACTCCCCGGATTAGTAATTATTTATGATTTATATGTTACCCGTAAAGTTAATTGGACTTTTTGGAAAAAGCGCGATGGTAAGAAAAAAAGTGCTGTTGTTGAATGGATTGATGCCATTATATTTGCCGTAGTTGCAGCAACGCTTATTAGGATGTTTTTTATTGAGGCATATACTATTCCTACGTCTTCAATGGAAAAATCATTGCTGATTGGCGATTATCTATTTGTAAGCAAAGTCAGCTATGGACCAAAATTACCAAACACGCCAATTTCATTCCCGTTTGTTCATCATACTTTACCATTCTGCAAAGAGACAAAATCATTCGTTGAATGGGTTAAGTGGCCTTACAAAAGACTTGCAGGAATGCAGAAAATAAAACGGAATGATGTTGTTGTTTTTAACTTTCCAGAAGGAGATACGGTTATCCTACAATATCAGGATGCAAGTTATTATAGTATGGTTAGGGAGTATGGTCGTGATTATATTTGGAAAAACTTTGATGTAATCTCTCGCCCAGTTGATAAAAAAGAAAATTATATTAAGCGTTGTGTTGGGATCTCTGGCGATTCGATATTAGTTAAACATGATCAGCTGTATGTTAACGGGAAGAAGCAAGAAACTATTGGTAAGGTTCAATACACCTATTTTGTAAAGACTAATGGAACACCAATAAATTCAATACATTTTGAAGAACTACATATTTCAAAAGCCGATCAAAATTATAATGCCGCAGGTGGCGTCTATAGACTTCCGTTAACGGATGAAGCTGCTGAGGAAATTAGAGGTTTTAATAATGTTATAAGCGTTGTGAAAGACGAAAATACTAACCCGGCAATGATGGCAAAGGCTATCTTTCCTCATAATCCGAAATTTCCATGGACTGAGGATAATTTTGGACCAATTTGTGTGCCTAAGAAGGGTGTTACAGTACAATTAAATTTGGATAATTTGCCGCTTTATCAAAGGATTATTGATGTTTATGAAAATAACGATTTGTTAGTTAAAGATGGAGCCATTTATATTAACGGCAAAAAAGAAACAAGTTACACCTTTAAAATGGATTATTACTTTATGATGGGTGATAATAGACATAATTCAGCGGATGGTCGTTATTGGGGATTTGTTCCTGAAGATCATATTGTTGGTAAGGCAGTATTCGTTTGGCTTTCATTGGATAAAGAAAAGAGTTTCCCTAGTAAAATCCGATGGGAGAGGATGTTTAGAGCAATACATTAGAAATATTACATTTAATTAGAAATATTATAAAACCTCAATGGTAAAGCCTTTGAGGTTTTATTGCAAATTATACATAGGTGAGCAATAATGCAGTAATCCTAGCAACAGCATATTTGCCTCCAATTCAATACTTCTCTAAATTGGTGTCGTATCCTGAAGTGTTAATTGAAGTGCATGAATCCTATTCGAAGCAAAGCTATCGAAATCGTTGTGAAATTTTAAGTTGTAATGGTCTTCTATCCTTAACCATTCCTGTTATTAAGGTTAATGGGAATAATACATTAACTAAGGATATTGAGATTGATTACTCAATGAATTGGCAAAAAAATCATTGGAAGGCAATTGAATCCGCATATAGAACTTCAGTATATTACGATTTTGTGGCTGATTTAATAAACCCTCATTTCAATAAAAAAGAGAAATTTTTAATTGATTTAAATACTAAGATTATTTTGGAGGTAATGGAATTTTTAGGAGTTAGTAAAAGAATAACGAATACTAATGAGTTTATTAAAGAGTATTCTAAAGACGTGGATGATTTTAGGAATTCAATTCATCCCAAGCCTCAATTCCAGATTATTGATAATGAATTTAAAGCAATAAAATATTTTCAAGTATTCAATGATAGGTTTAGTTTCCTTCCCAATCTTAGTATTATTGATTTGTTATTCAATGAAGGTCTAAACGGTTTAAAGATTATCAAAGATTCATCAATAAAAAAACCTACCTTGCCTATTGAAAAGGCAGGGTAGGTTTTTATTTAAATTTCTAGAATTTAAAACCTAAGGTAACAAGTAGTTTTCCTTCTGTCATTTTAGTTGAAACAGGATTTATAGCAAGAGATCCATCGGTGTTACGTAAATCATAGAAAATATAGTTTTCTTTTTGTATTGAGTATAAGTATGCCGCGTCAACAAAGAAGTTTCCTGAACGGTAACCAACTCCTCCTGATAATATTGTTCGATTTGCATTATCATTTAATCCACCCTTTTTATATGGACTTGGGTAAAAAGCATAACCTCCTCTAAGGAAAAATTCCTTTACCCGTAATTCACCACCAACTCTTATATTACTTACACTTTTATATGTGTCCTTAATTAAATTATTTTCAGCACTAAAACTTAATCCATCTCCACCATTACTGAAACGCATTGTGGAATAGTTAACGTATTCGTAATCTAAACTTAGTAGCCCTAAATCCTTAAAGACATAAGCAATACTTGCAATTGTTTTAAATGGTGTTTCTAAATGATAATCATATCTGCCTATGGGTGAAGATTCTTGATAAGTACCTGACCTCATGTAGGACTTAATAGAATAAGAGTATGTGTCTTGAAGATTATAATAGGTTGGTGTATGAAAAGCAAGTCCTAAACGCAAACCATCAATAGGTTTATATATGCCCCCAATTTTCAAATTATAGCCACTGCCTTTTGTCTCTAAGTTTTGATAATAATCAAGGGCATTAAATCTATCCCCAATATTTAGTGTATCATTACTTGAAAATGCATCCTCAAAATAAGTAGTAGAGTTTGAATAATCTAAATTTTGGGCGCATAGTGTTGCTCCCAAAAATAATCTATTTGAAAAATTTAGACCTAATGAAAACACATAATCTCCCGTTGAACCAGAAGTTTCATACAAGTTTTTCTGGAGAACTCCATCCCCATCATTTAGAGATCTTATATATCCGCCTCCTGATGCTGGGTCAAATAGAAACGTGTTCCAAGCAAGAATAGCAGGCCAGTAATATGAGCCTAATTCTTGATATGGGTCATAGTTGTCATTTGGATTACTAGGTATTGTTAAATAAGATCCGTCTATATCTTGGGGCAGGTTTGCAAAATAATTCATTATAGAATTTGAGGTATTATTACCAGTTGCAAAAGCATTTGTAAAGTAATCGTTGGTACGATTATAACCAAAAGCTAGATTCAGATTGACTAAACCGGACTGAGAATCTCCGCTAGGTTTAAAGGAGAGAACAAAGCCTAGGTTATCAAAGTATGTCCGATTTCTAGTATCTTCACCACTACTTCCGTTAAAGGAGGAGTTTATATTCCTGCTTTTAAAAGAAGGCGTTAACGTGAATTCAGATGTTCGGTAAACTCCCAACCCCGCTGGGTTGTAACTAATTGAACCAAAATCCCCCCCAAGAGCACCAAAAGCACCACCCATACTTGTAAAGCGTGCAGTACCCCCATTAAAGGCTTGGGAAAATCTTAACGCGTCAGAAGGAGATTGAGCAATTGAATAAAAGTTTAACAAAACAAGGATTATTATAGAGATTTTGGTTTTCATAAGGCGCAGGTATTATAGTTCTTATTATTTAATAGGAATTTAATGTTTGGAGTTTTACCCTAATTTGTACTACCGAATAATTTTATATTCAGTAGTACAGGGTAATTGTTTCAATGTTTCTATCTTCTTCTTTCACCACCACCAGATGAAGAAGAGTTTGATGAAGCACCTGATGATGAGTTGCTTGATGATGATCCAGATGAAGCATTACTTCCGCCGCTGGAGGAAGGTCTAGAATATGTTGATTCCCGCACTGAACCAGAGTTTCCTGTGCTAATCCTTTCTCTTGTACCTGAGGGAGTAGATGTACTTACCCTATTTGGGCTATTATATGTCGGTGTAGTATTCCTACCCCCTTCCCTTGTGGTAGATGAATTTCGACTATTTACACCTCTATTATTTATGCCTTCATTCGTACTCTGATTCCTAGAGTTTGGTCTTATATAATCATTATTTGAGGATCTTGGTCTTTGGTAATTTCCTTGATTGCCAAAGTCATTGTTTCTTCGTGTTGATTCAGTTCTATTTAAAGTGCCATTAGTATTTCTAATTCGTTGATTATTGTTTTCTTGGTTGCCAAGTCCATTGTTTCTTCGTGTTATCTCTGTTCTTTCGTTATTTCTATAAGTACCATCGTTTCTTAAACGAGCTGTATTATAATCTCCAACTCTATTGTTTCTACGAGTTACTTCTTGGGTGTTGTTTCTTTGCCCATTTCCATAAACATTAGTGCTTTGATTGGTATTTCTTGATCGAATATTAGTATTGTTTCTTACATCCCGATTAACTATTGATTCAGTTGTTGTTCCATTTCTTCTGCGGTCTGAAACAATCCGATTTTCGTATGATCCCCCTGAACGAATATTTGGTGATGTATTTGTTGTAGAACCACCAGTGCGTCTGCCATAATGCTCATTGTGATTTGCATAATATTGATTATTCCAATAGTATGAATCACCTGTATACCAATTGTTATAATTATAATAATAAGGGTTATAGTAATTATAACACCAAGAATTATAGTACCAAGGGTTATAATAATCTGAATACCAAGGACTCCAATCATTCCAGTAATTGTATGACCAGCCAAAACCGAATCTTAATCCTCTATGGTAGTTCGGCCAACCAAACAGCGCTGAGATGTACCAAGGTTCTACCCAGATTTGATTACCCATAATAACTGTATTGTATAATGATGGATCATAGGCACTTGCATAAAAATAATCGTCGGAATAGCGTGATGTAAAGTTTTCGCTACCATACCTAGGGTCTTCCATTCCCCTTAGCCTACGCTCGTAAGAATCCTGATAAGAATCTGATAATATTCTTCTGTATGGGTTTTCATCCTCAATTTTTGTAGCCAATGTATCGGTTCGGATTGTATCTGAACTATTTACATTTGCGTATTTGCTTTCTAATCGTGAGAACTTGGAAGTACTCTGTAAACTTAAATCATTAGGATTGGTAGTTTGAACTGTTTCACTGGTCACTAATGTTGTTGTTTTATTCGGTGTATAGTAAATATCATCAGCGGATGTTGTCGTTGATCTGCTCATGTACATGCTCGATGAGCACGAGGTTATTATAAACCCTATTAGAGCAATGCTGAAAATTTGAATTTTGGTTTTCATAACACACCTCCTTGTTATTAAGATATTGTTTTATTTCGCTATTTTTACAGCAATTGAATTCATGCAATTAGGACAAATATCATACCAAATAAGGACAATGGCTAAAGAAATTACAAGTAGAAAAGAGAATTATTCGCAATGGTATAACGATATCGTTATAAAGGCTGGCTTAGCTGATCATTCGGCTGTAAGAGGATGCATGGTAATTAAACCATACGGTTATGCTATATGGGAGAAAATACAAGCTCAACTGGATAGGATGTTTAAGGAAACAGGACATCAAAATGCTTATTTTCCGTTACTTATCCCAAAATCATTCTTTAGTAAAGAAGCAAGCCATGTTGAAGGATTTGCCAAAGAGTGTGCCATAGTTACTCATTATAGACTAAAAAATGATGTTAACGGAAAAGGAGTAGTTGTTGACGAAGATGCAAAACTTGAAGAAGAGTTAATTATAAGACCAACATCAGAGACTATAATTTGGAATACTTATCGTACTTGGATTCAATCGTATCGCGATTTACCAATTCTCATTAACCAATGGGCAAATGTTGTTCGGTGGGAAATGCGCACAAGGTTATTTCTTCGAACAGCAGAGTTTCTTTGGCAAGAGGGACATACAGCTCATGCAACTATGGAAGAAGCTGTTGCTGAAACAAAGCAAATGGTTAATATTTATGCAAAGTTTGCACAGGAGTGGATGTCAATGCCAGTAATTATTGGCACCAAATCTGAGGCAGAGCGATTTGCTGGAGCTGTAGATACCTATTGCATTGAAGCATTAATGCAGGATGGTAAGGCTTTACAAGCAGGAACGTCTCACTTTTTAGGACAAAATTTTGCTAAAGCATTTGACGTGAAGTTTTCAAGTAAAGAGGGAGTCCTTGATTATGTTTGGGCAACCTCATGGGGTGTATCGACCCGTTTAATGGGGGCTTTGATTATGGCTCATTCCGATGATAATGGACTAGTATTACCTCCAAAACTTGCACCAACTCAAGTTGTTTTTATCCCAATTTATAAAACAGAAGAGGAACTATCTAGAGTTACTGAAAAAGTTAATCAGCTAAAAAAATCATTGGAATTAAAGGGCATCACAACATTATATGATAATCGTGACAATCTTAAACCCGGATTTAAATTTGCTGAATATGAATTGAAAGGCTTTCCGGTTAGAATTGCAATTGGCCCTAAAGATTTAGAAAAAGGCACTGTTGAGATAGCGCGTCGCGATACCTTGGAGAAACAATTTGTATCCCAAGATAATGTGGTTGATTTTGTTGAAAAGTTACTTGTTGACATTCAGGAAAATCTTTTCAATAAAGCTGTCAGTTTTAGAACTGATAATACAACGAAGGTAGATACATATGAAGAGTTCAAGAAACTCCTTGATGAAAAGGGTGGTTTTGTTCTTGCACATTGGGATGGAACCCGTGAAACGGAAGAAATTATTAAAGAGGAGACAAAGGCGACTATCAGATGTATTCCTATTGATGGACTAAAAGAGGCTGGTAAATGTATGTTAACTGGTAAACCTTCGAATCAAAGGGTTGTTTTTGCTAGGGCTTATTAAATTGTTTTATCAATTGCTCAATTGTATATTTGTAAAAAAGGATATTTGTTTTATCAATTCTCAAAATAAAATGGAACAAAAACAAGCTGAAACCCGCAAGCTTATATTACAAAATCTTTCCGAAAAATCAGGAATGAAGCAAATTGTGTATGACAATACATTTGCCACTTTCAACATGATTAAGGAGGTTCTTCATGAAATGTCGAACGATTATAATTCAGCTTTTAAGGGGGTTGATAAACGAGTTAAACTTGAGTATCATGACCGTGGGAAGTTTGAGGCTGAAATTAGAATTGCAGGAGACATCCTCATTTTTAGCATGCACTCAAACGTTTTTCAATTTGATCGTGATCATAATATTTGGAAACTCTCATATGTAAAGGATAATGCTAATGCTTCTTATTGTGGAACTATTAACATTTATAACTTTCTGCGAGATTCATTTAAGTATAATAGATTGGATGATCTGGGCTATTTAATAGGTAGAATATTTATAAATAAAGATTATCACTACTTTGTTGAAGGAAAACGTCAGATGGGTTTTCTTTACAATAATTTTGGCACGGCAACCATTGAAAAAAATTCATTGATTAATATTATACAATCTTCAATACTTTATACTTTAGAATTTGATCTTTTGGTGCCTCCTTATGATGTAATAAAAATAGTTTCTGTAAATCAGATGAATACTAAGATTGAGAATTCAAAGTTACAAACCGGTAAACGTCTGGGTTTTAAGTTTAACTCTGATGATGTTCTTGAATAGATAAAGAGAAATATTTCAGTCAATATCAAATTATTTAAAGTCAAATGTATGAAAAACAAAGTTTTATTTTCAATATTATTCATGAGTCTACTAATAGCCTCGTGTGGAAGAAAACCGAAATCAATTGATAATTCAAACATGCAAAAGAAAGTAGAAGAGTTTGTAAAAGTTGATCTTACAACCAGTATCAACCACCTTTCAGAAAAAGAAAAGCAAATACTTCCCTTACTTTTTGATGCTGCCCAAATAATGGATGAACTCTATTGGTTGCAAACCTATGGTAGTAAGGAACAGCTACTAAGCAATATTAGTGATCCTTTTTTGCGAGATTTTGCTATGATTAACTATGGTCCTTGGGATAGACTTAATAATAACCAACCATTTATTGATGGAGTAGGTGTTAAACCTCTAGGTGCAAAATTTTATCCTCCCGATATGACAAAGGAGGAGTTTGAATCTTTTGATAATAAAGACAAAACAAGTCTTTATTCGATAATTACAAGAAATACTGAAGGTAAATTAGAGTCAATTCCATATCATATAGAATACAAAGATAAAATTGAGAGTGCTGCAAATTTAATTAAGCAAGCTTCAGAGTTGGCAGAAGATGAGGGGTTGAAAAAATATTTGAGTTTAAGGGCTGACGCTTTACTATCAGATGATTATCTTCAAAGTGACTTGGCCTGGATGGATATGAAAACTAATAATATTGACTTTGTTGTAGGTCCAATAGAAAATTATGAAGACGCATTATATAACTATAAAGCAGCCTATGAGTCTTTTATTCTGATTAAGGACATTGAATGGAGTCAAAAACTTGCTCGTTTTGCAAAGTTACTCCCAAAACTTCAGGAAAGTTTACCTGTTGAACCTCTATATAAAAAAGAAGTTCCTGGCTCAGATTCTGATTTAGGTGTATATGATGTTGTATTCTATGCTGGGGATTGCAATGCAGGTAGTAAAACTATTGCGATTAACTTGCCAAACGATGCTCAAGTTCAACTAGAAAAAGGTAGTCGTAAGTTACAATTAAAGAATGCCATGAAGTATAAATTTGATAAAATTCTTTTACCAATTGGCAATTTACTAATAGATCCTTCACAACGTAAACATATAAAATTCGATGCATTTTTTGAAAATGTTATGTTTCATGAGGTTGCTCATGGTCTTGGAGTTAAAAATCTTGTTAACGGAAAAGAAACCGTTCGTGAAGCCCTTAAGGAAAAATTTAGTGCTATTGAGGAGGGGAAAGCTGATATACTTGGCCTGTTCATGATAAAAAAACTTACCGAAATGAGTGAGTTAACCAATAAAGATTTAATGGATAACTATGTAACTTTTATGGCTGGAATATTTAGATCTGTAAGATTTGGAGCAGCGTCTGCACATGGAACGGCAAATATGGTTTGTTTTTACTACTTTCAAGATAAAGGTGCATTTGTCCGTAATCCCAAGGATGGAACTTATATGGTGGATTTCGATAAAATGACAAATGCTATGAATGAATTAGCAAACGATATTCTGAAACTCCAAGGTAATGGCGATTATGCAAATGTTGTTAAACTTTTAGAAGCAAAGGGTTTTGTTAGAGAAGAGTTGCAATCAGATCTTAATAGAGTTTCAAATGCCAATATACCTAAAGACATTACTTTTAATCAAGGTAAAAAGTTACTCGGGTTATAAATGGGTTGTAAAGATTCCGCCTTTTTTTCAAACATATTCTTGATTTAAGAATTTGTGTATTTAATGGAATTATTTGGAAACTTTTTAAGCATTATTTACCTTTAACCGGATTCAAGATAATAATTTAACTCTCAAAAACATACGTCAATGAACCTAACATTTAATTTTATAAAATCTATTTCCAATATCTACGATGAAATGATTGAAAATGGATTTTCATTGGTTTACTTAGGCGAATTTAGCCATGAAATTACTAAAATGTTTACATCAATGGCTGAGTCTGATATGGAGAAAAATAGCGAGGAAAGATCTGTTCAAAGGAAAGTCTACCATGTAATGGTTGAAACTTTGCAGAATATGAATAAGCATTCTGATGAGATTAAAGAGAGGAACATTGGTAATGGCCTTTTTATTATAGGCAAGAAACATGATACCTATTATGTAATCACATCGAACAAAGTGGCTAAAAATCATAAAGATCATTTGGAAAGTGCATTAATATCTGTTAATAACGCTTCGCCTCAGGAATTAAAAGAGATGTATAAAAGACAAATTAAGGAGGGTAGTTTATCTAATAAAGGTGGAGCTGGCTTAGGTCTTATTGATATAGCCCGTAAAACAGGAGAAACTCTGAATTATCAATTTTTACAACTTGATGACGATAACTACTTCTTTATCTTAAAAGTTGAAATAAATTCCAAAAAATTCACTAAAGATGTTGTTTAACCCGTTATTTATCAATGTGGTTAAAATCAAAAATGAGTAATCTTAATATTTCATTTTCAATTAAAGTAATAGCCATCTTTATTTTTATGAGGATGGTTTTTTTTCAGTTTAATAACTTGATTGCTGTAAATGATTCTACTCGTAATTGCAAGTATATTAAGCCAATGTGTTTAAAAGTATTACTAAAACATGATACAATTGATGAAAAATTACCATTAGCATTTCCAATTATAAAGAAAGATTCAACTATTAATATTTATACTAGAATTGAAAATAATTCACAAAAAAATTATGCTACACGAAAATTATATAGCTTGTTTTTTCGAAAGCAAAGTACTGAAGACGCTAATGAAGTAACAAACAGGACTGAAGCAACTGAGAAGTTTGCATCATTTGCTGGAAAACAAATTAATAAAATTGAGCTAATTAAACTTGAAACTTTTGGACAATCTGTCTTCGATTCAACGATTAAACCTATTACCTGGATCGAGAATAAAGTTAATAATTTGCATATTAATACAGCTAATTTTATTATTAAAAATCAGCTACTTTTTAAAGAAGGTGAGTTACTAAATCCCGTTGATTTTGCTGAAACCGAACAGTTAATACGTGATCTTAGTTATATAGAAGATGTAAACATACTAATTGAAACTATTGACGATTCTTCAAAGGTAAATATTAAAGTAATAACAAAGGATGCATGGTCTATTGGTGTAGATGCAAGATTGAACAATACACACTCAAGCCAAATTCAAATTTATGATAAAAATTTAGGCGGATTAGGTTTAGGGTTAAGCGGGTATGTATTTTATGATACGAAAAATCCGAATAGATGGGGTCATAAAGGGGAATTGAGTTTGTCAAACATTGGTGGTTCGTTTATTCAAAGTAATATTTGGTTTCGCGAAGGGCAAGGTTTTAAAACATATTCAATATCACTTAATAGAGATTTTTACGCCTCAAAAGCACTTTATGGAGGAGGAGCTAGTATAATAAAAAGTATCGAGCCTTATAGTTATTTAAATATTGATTCAACTAGTTCCATTAATTATAGTGGCTACGATTATTGGTTTGCAAGATCATTTCATGTAAGTAGAAAAGATTTGTTAAAAGCCCCACACAACTTTGTTATTGCTTATAGGTATTTAAGTACTTACTATAGCAAGCGACCGGATGTCTTAATAAACACAAATTATCCATTTCAAAATAAGAAGTATTACCTAGTTGGATTAAGCCTTGCACAGCAGGCTTTGCATAAAGCAAACTTAATCTATTCTTTTGGAGCAACTGAGGATATTCCTGCTGGATTTAAAATCCAATTTACAGCAGGGTACGAAAAAGGAGAATTTCAAGATAGATACTATTTTGGTCATGAATTTTCTGCAGCAGAAGTTGGTCCATGGGGCTACCTTTTCTCTTCTGTAAGAGCTGGAGGATTTTTAACGTCAACTAAGAAAACACAGCAAATAACAACGAACCTTCGGGCTATATATTTTTCTAACCTTATTAAGATCAGAAATATTAAACTTAGACAATTCATTAGTGTAGATTACACTAGGGGATTAAGTCGCTTTAATGGGGAAGGGGAGAGAATATTTTTGAATGAGAATTATGGCATCAGAGGACTATATAGCCGTGAGATGAGTGGGACGTCAAGACTTGTTCTAAATCTCGAAACAGTTGCGTTTAGCCCTCTATATGTTTTTGGATTTCGCTTTACATACTTTGCTTTTTGTGATATTGGTTTTATTGGATCTGCTAATGATTATTTGTTTGAAAACCAGTCGTATACTGGATTTGGACTCGGAATGCGAATTAGAAATGAAAATTTAGTATTAAACACGATATTGATTCGATTCGGTTATTACCCTAAACTCCCGACTGACCCTGATGTTTCTTATTGGTTAATAAATGGGCAGCAGAAAACAAGATTTCAGAATTTCAGAGCAAATGAACCCCGCATAGTTCCCTTTGAGTAGATTATTTATTAATCTCTTTAAATTGCATGTGAACAAAAAAAAGAGAAGTGCGTTTACCTATTATTATATAACTAAAATTTAAAAAATATGGCTGTATTAGTTGGTAAAAAAGCACCAAACTTTAGTTCAAGTGCAGTTGTTAACGGGAGTGAAATCGTTAATAATTTTTCGTTAGATCAGTATCTAAACAAAAAATATGTAATTTTCTTTTTCTATCCTGCCGATTTCACCTTTGTTTGCCCCACTGAATTATTAGCATTTCAGGAGCAATTAGATGAGTTTGCAAAAAGGAATACTGCTGTTGTTGCATGTTCTGTTGATTCCGAATTTTCGCATTGGAAGTGGTTACAGACCCCGTTGGCTGAAGGTGGGATAAAGGGAGTGACGTACCCTCTTGTTTCCGATTTATCTAAAACAATCTCTGAAAATTATGATGTTTTAGCTGGGGACTATGAGTATGGTGAAAATGGTGAGGTTTCCTTTAATGGAATACCCCAATCTTTCAGGGGGTTGTTTTTAATCGATAAACACGGTGTCGTTCGACATCAGTTGGTAAATGATATGCCACTAGGAAGAAGCATTGATGAGGCATTAAGGATGGTTGATGCATTACAATTCTTTGAACAGAATGGAGAGGTTTGCCCTGCAAATTGGAAAAAAGGAGATAAGGCTATGAAGCCTACACAGGATGGTGTTTCCAAATATCTTTCATCAAAGTGATAACTTGTTACCGAGGTTGATAAAAGCCGTGGTATAATACTACGGCTTTTCTTTTATAAAAATGGTGAATATGTCCTCAAAATATTATATTTGTAATTATGAGGAAGACCCTTACATATCACCTTAATTATCCCGAGAGATTTGCCGATAATCTAACTCGGTATATACAACAATTGGATAATGGAATAATTCTTAGGAGTAATAGTTACTTTCAGTTAAGTGGTAAGAATACAGTACGCAGTAGTTACGATTTTTTAGCTGGCTTATCCTCTATTTCAAGTTGCGAACCATCTAACGATAAACTTAATACTTTAAAATCGCTATACGATAATAAAGATTGGCTTTTTGGTTATATTGGATACGATATTAAGAACGAATTAGAAGAGCTTGTTTCCGAAAATTTTGATGGACTTGGGTTTAGTGAAATTTTCTTTTTTCAGCCAAGAATAGTAATGTTAGACAATGAGGATAGTTTAGTTGTAAAATTCTTTCCTGAATATGATTCTGTTGAAGAAATTGAAAAACTGGTTTCAAAACTCGATAATGCAGATGAAACTCCCGATTTTATTAGTAGTGTAAATATTTTTAAGAGTCGATTTTCTAAATCGGAGTACATAAAAACTGTTGAAAAGGTAAAAGAGCATATTCAACGAGGGGATATTTATGAGATGAATTTATGCCAAGAATTTTATAACGAAAATTCTGAAATTGATCCTGCTGAGACTTTTATTGCATTAAACCGATTTTCACCTACCCCTTTTGCATCATTCTTAAAAGCCAATAATAGGTATGTTATTTCTGCTACTCCAGAGCGTTTTTTAAGAAAATCGGGGGATAAAATAATAAGCCAACCTATTAAGGGAACAATTGCCCGAAGTATTGACCCTGACGAGGATGAGAGTATTAAAATTAAGTTGCAGAATGATCCTAAGGAACGTGCTGAGAATATTATGATTGTTGACCTTGTTCGCAATGATCTTTCAAAGGTTGCTGAAATAGGTACAGTAAACGTTGATGAGTTATGTGGCGTTTACCCATTTCGACAACTTTATCAAATGGTCTCAACGATTTCATGCAAAATCAAAAAGGAGCATGATTTTATAGATGTGATTAAAGCAACTTTCCCAATGGGTTCAATGACAGGTGCTCCAAAGATCAGAGCTATGCAATTAATTGAACATTTTGAGAAAACAAAAAGAGGATTGTACTCTGGCTCCATTGGTTATATCTCGCCCGATCATGATTTTGACCTTAATGTTGTGATTCGTAGTTTGCTATATAATAAAGACACAAAATACCTTTCGTTTACTGTAGGAGGTGCAATTACCATCCACTCCGATTCCGAAATGGAATATCAAGAGTGTATGTTAAAGGCAAAAGCAATTCTTTCAACTCTAAAAGCAACAATTGTAGATGCAGAGTAGATTTGTTGATTTTATTCGCAAAAATAATCTTGTATCCGAAAAAGATAGAATATTACTTGGAGTAAGTGGCGGAATTGACTCTATGGTGATGCTTAACCTTTTTCACAAATCTGGATTTGACGTTTCTGTTGCACATTGTAATTTTTCTTTAAGGGGTGAGGAATCGGATGGTGATGAACAGCTAGTAGTTTATGAATGCGAAATAAATGGGATTAAACTTCATCGGGTAAAGTTTGAGACTGAATTGTATGCCGCAAAGAACAAACTTTCAATTCAAGTCGCTGCAAGAAACCTTAGATATGAATGGTTCAATAGTATTTGTAAGGATTACGGATATAATCTAATTGCCATAGCCCATAATCGTGATGATGTTGCTGAAACAGTAATTATAAACCTTACACGTGGTACAGGTATTAAAGGTTTAGGTGGGATAAAGGCCAAGCAGGGTACGATTATTCGACCTTTACTATTTGCTGGAAGAGATGAAATAGTGCGATATGCCACATTGAATGGTATTCGATTTCGTGAGGATTCAAGTAATGCATCTGTTAAGTATGCTCGTAATAGAATTAGGCATAATGTGATCCCAGAACTTGAGAAGTTAAATCCCTCAGCAAAGGCTTCAATTGCATCAACAGCATTACATGTACAGGAAGCGTGGAGTCTGGTTGATAGCTACCTTAACCAATTAAAGCAAAGATTAGTAAAGAATGAAGGCGAGAAGATACTCATATCTATTCATGGGCTAAAGAATGAACCTTATTCTAAACTATTTCTTCTAGAAGAATTAAGTGAATTCGGATTCACTCCCGATACTATTGAGCAAATCAACGAGTCAATCAACAGTCAACCCGGGAAGATTTTTTATTCATCAACATATCAATTATTACGTGATAGGGAGTTCTTCATACTCTCAGAAAGAAAAGAATCAGATATTTCAATTGTCAAAATCGATAGCGATTGTTCTTCAATCGATTTTCCAATAAAATTGAATTTTAGAATAGTAGACAACTCAGAATCCTTCAAAATTCCTCGTGAAAGTAGTATCGCAGTTTTAGATTTTGAAAGACTTAAGTTTCCCTTAACGCTTCGGCCATGGCAACCCGGTGATAAATTTATGCCTTTGGGCATGGATAAATTTAAAAAGGTAAGCGATTTTTTAATTGACCAGAAGGTTTCATTGGTTGAAAAAGAGCAAATTTATGTTTTACTATCAGATGATAAAATCGCTTGGATATTAGGGAAACGCTTGGATGAACGATTTAAAGTATTACCCAGTACGGATAAGATTTGGTGTGCTACGATAACCTGATTCAACGTGAACTCGATGTAAGCATAAGATATTGATCCTAAATATAGTATTCGTTTGGTACTTGTCATGCTGAACGAAGGGAAGCATCTAGTCTTTAGATAATTAGATCCTTCGCTCCGCTCAGGATGACATCTTACATCGAGATGACGTTAATTCAAATAAAAGGCTCAATATATCTTGGTCTAAAAAGTAATATAATGGTTTCTAACCTTCCATTATCTCTGTTAGTTCAAACCAACGTTCACTTTTCTTATCAATAAGTTTAAGTAATTCGCTATATCTGGATGATTTTCTAAGAAGGTCATCATGTGGCAATGAACCGCTGCTTATCTCCAATTCAAGAGAACTTTTTTCCTTCTCAAGTTCTTCAATCTCCTTTGTTATGGTATCAAGTTCTCTTTTTTCGTTAAAGGTAAGTTTTCTAACCTTCTCTTGTTCTGGTTTAACTCTTTCAGGTTTTGGCTGGGTTTTGAGTTTAACTTCTTTGGCTTGATTTTCCTCATTTTCCTTTGCCCATTCACGATAATCTGAATAGCTTCCGGGGAATCCACTTACCTCACCATCGCCATCAAAAACCAGTAGCCCATTAACCACTTTGTCCATGAAGTGCCTATCGTGCGAAACAACAATTACAACTCCACTGAAGTTTTGAAGGTATTCTTCTAGAACATTAAGGGTTAGAATATCGAGATCATTTGTTGGCTCATCAAGAATAAGAAAATTAGGGTTGCGCATCAGTATTGTGAGCAGATAGAGCCGCCTTTTTTCCCCACCGCTTAGCTTTTGCACAAAAGAGTACTGTGTTTCGGGCGAAAAGAGGAACAGGTTTAGAAATTGGGATGCTGTAAGTGTTTTACCATCACCAAGCGTAACCACCTCTGCAATCTCGCGGGCAACATCAATTACTTTTTGATCATCTCTGATTTTCATTCCATCCTGCCTGTAGTAACCAAAAACAACAGTTTCGCCGGGATCTACAGTACCTGAGTCGGGAGGGATGCTTCCTGTTATTATATTAAGGAAGGTCGATTTCCCTGTACCATTGCGACCAATGATACCAAGTTTTTCAGAACGATTGAAGGTGTAGGAGAAATCTTTGAGAATTATTGTTTCATCAAATCGTTTTGATATCGATTTAATCTCAAGAACCTTATTGCCAAGTCTCGATGATTTAACATTTATTTCTACCTCAGAATCGTTCCGTCGTTGGCTGGCCTTATCCTGTAGTTGGTAGAATGCATCAATTCTATATTTTGCTTTCGTGCCTCGTGCTTGAGGCATACGACCCATCCATTCAGATTCTTTTCTAAGAAGGTTGGTTGCTTTTTCAACCTCAGCATTCTGGTAAGATATCCGCTCCTGCCTTTTTTCAAGGAAATATTTATAGTTCCCCTTGTACCAGTATAGCTGCTTTTGATCAAACTCAATTATATCGGTACAAACCCTATCGAGGAAAAAACGATCGTGGGTAACCATTAATATCGTAAATCGGTTCTTAAGAAGATAATCCTCCAGCCATTCTACCATGTCAAGATCTAGGTGGTTTGTAGGCTCATCAAGAATTAGAATATCAGGTTTATTTATTAATGTTGATGCCAGAGCAACACGTTTGCGTTGACCTCCAGAAAGCTGCGAAACGGGTTTGTTAATATCTTCAAGTTTAAGTTTGGATAGTATTTGGCGTGCCTTTACCTCATGATCCCAAGCATTTAACCTATCCATCTCCTCCATAGAGTGCTGTAAAACTACCTTATCGTTACCTAGCAAAGCTTTTTCGTATGTCCTTATTGCATTTGCAACCCTATCATTTGATGAAAAGATATTCTCTAATACCGATGCAGTTTCAATCAGTGTAGGTTCTTGCTCAAGGTATCCGATATGTAAATCGTTCCTGAAAATGATATTACCCGAATCTGCCGTATCCTGACCAGCACAAATCCTAAGAAGTGTAGTTTTACCTGCACCGTTTCGGGCAATAATCCCTACTCTTTGATCCTGTCCAATAGTAAATTTAATACCTTCGAATAGGACTAGGTCACCAAATGATTTTGTTAAATCTTCAACTTGCAGGTAGGGTATCATTGTAAAAATTTTGGCAAAAATAGTTAAATTCGGAGGTGCTGATACATTTATCAGGCTATTATTATCTAACTCAAGTTACTCTTTATAGTAATTTTTTAAGGAATTGATTAACGAATATAGATTAACGATTTTAGATTTATGAAATATAAATTCACAAGATATTGATATTTAGGATTATGATACTCAACCTCGCACAATTTCTGAAATCGATATTCGTTAATCCTTGTTCTTAAATTTTATACTTTAATTATAACTAGTAACTTATGTTATTTGTTTGATTTTTATTAGATCCAGATATGATGTCGCTAAAAACATTGATTGCCTAAACTTGTTTACCCTTTTGATGTATCTTTAAAGAATCAAAACAATTAATAACATGACCCGCAAAGAGCGATTTAAACTAATAATTGACTACTTTAAAGTTGCAATGCCAGTTGCCGAAACGGAGTTAGATCATGCCTCCCCCTATGAGCTGATTGTTGCAACAATCCTTTCAGCCCAATGTACCGATAAAAGGGTGAATATTATTACCCCTCCCTTTTTTGAAAAATACCCATCGCCAAAGCACTTAGCTGAGGCTAAGGTTGAGGATATATTTCAGCTTATCAGATCGTGTTCATACCCTAATAATAAAGCGAATCACCTTTCGGGAATGGCTAAAATGTTAGTCGATGAATTTAATGGTGTTATTCCCTCAGATATTAACGACTTGCAGAAACTCCCTGGTGTTGGTCGAAAAACCGCCAACGTAGTGGCATCAGTAGCATTTAATAAACCAGCACTTGCTGTTGATACGCATGTATTCCGGGTTGCTAAAAGGTTAGGTTTAAGCCACAATGCAAAGACACCCCTTGAAACGGAGTTGCAGCTGGTCGCACATATTCCTGAAGAGCTAATCCCCATTGCCCACCATTGGCTGATTCTGCATGGTCGTTATGTATGTATTGCACGAAAACCGAAATGCCCTGAGTGCGGCGTGAAGGAGTTTTGTAAGGAGTATAGTAAGATGAAAGAGAAAAGAGAAAAGAGAAAAGAGGGAAGTGGCAAGTGACAAGTGGAAAGAGGAAAGAGGAAAGAGGAAAGCCCAATAACCTATTAACCAAATAATCCAATAACGAATTATCGCAATTTGCGATTAAGTTTAAGAGGTAGTGGAAAGAGAAAAGTGGCAAGTGGCAAGTGGCAAGTGGCAAGCCCAATAAACTAATAACCAAATAATCCAATAACGAATTATCGCAATTTGCGATTAAGTTTAAGAGGTAGTGGAAAGAGAAAAGTGGCAAGTGGCAAGTGGCAAGCCCAATAAACTAATAACCAAATAACCCAATAACGAATTATCGCAATTTGCGATTAAGTTTAAGAGGTGGTGGAAAGAGAAAAGTGGAAAGTGGAAAGTTGAAAGTGACAAGTGGAAAGTGACAGGTGGCAAGTGGAAAGCGAAAAGTGGAAAGCGGCAAGTGGTAAGTGGCAAGTGGCAAGAGGAAAGTGAAAAGAGGGAAGCGGCAAGTGAAAAGCCCAATAACCTATTAGCCAAATAACCCAATAACGAATTATCGCAATTTGCGATTAAGTTTAAGAGGTAGTGGAAAGAGAAAAGAGAAAAGAGGTAAGTGACAAGTGGCAAGCCCAATAACCTATTAACCAAATAACCCAATAACGAATTATCGCAATTTGCGATTAAGTTTAAGAGGTAGTGGAAAGAGAAAAGTGGAAAGTTGAAAGTGACAAGCGAAGGGTATTATCCCATTGCCCCATTGTCTCATTGCCTCATTGTCTTATTATCTCATTTTCAAATTATCTCATTTTCAAATCTTCAAATCTTCAAATTAAATGTCTCAGTTCTCTTACGATGGTACTTTCCCCGGTTTGCTTAGCATAATTTTTCAAGCATATAACCAAAAGATTTGGCCTGATGCAATTATTCGACCGGGTCAATCGGGTATCCTATTTGGAGAAACAATCTCTGTCGAAACCAACGAGGTTAACGCCACAAGGGTTTGGGAGGGCATCAAGAGGGTAGGAGGTACGTTAACCTGCGAGCAGCTCTTCCATGCTTTTCTATCAATGGATGATTTGGTTGAAATAACAATTGCCAACTACACTCGGGAACTCTTTACCGCAAAAGCGAATATTGCTACCAATTTTGCCCTCGATTGTGTCTTAAGGGTTAGCCAGTTGGAGAAAAAGGTTCTTCGTGAGGCACAACATACGGTGATGTTTATCCGATTTGAGCAAGCTGCCGATGGTACATGGTTTGCACCAATATCACCTAAATACGATGTACTTCCTTTAATTACAGGTCATTTCCGATTAAGATTTGCCGATCAACCCTGGCTAATTTATGACACTAGAAGAGATTATGGTTTTTTCTTCGACACTATTAAACTAGAGCAAATTACAATTGATAATCCAGCATTTAGTATTGTATCAGGTCAGCTAAATAAAGAGGCCACCCATCCCAATGAGGATAAATGGCAAGAAATGTGGAAAACCTACTTCAAGCAGATTGCCATAAGGGAACGAACTAACCTAAAATGCCAGCAGAACTTTATGCCCAAACGGTTTTGGAAATATCTTACTGAAAAGAAGTTGTAATGGGAGTGAACTAGAAGACAGAAGACAGAAGTCCCTAAGAGTTGACAGTTGAGAGAGGTTAGGTTGTTGGGTTATGGGGGTTGTTTAGCAGTGGGGCTGTTTTGCTGTGATGCTGTGGGAAAAGGCGATTGAGATTGCAAAAAGATTTAAAAAAGATGGTATTCCAATAGAAATTATATCAAAAAATACTGGTTTAACAATAGAAGAAATAAATAAGCTATAACAACACCCGCTGCATAAATACGTATCCACTAGCGCAGAATTTTTAAAATTATATCAGCATGAATTACAGAATATGGCATAGGAATGTTCTATAATTCTATAGCGATATAACCCAATGATAATTTTTAAATAAAACTATATTTGTATAAGGATGACAAAAACCAGACCTATACACCCAAATTTGAATGTATAGATCTGGAAAGACTGGACATATAAATTATGCGACCGTCAAAATATTTAGTGTATTTTGAACTCATTTAATAAATTAATTTAGTAATGCATATATAATTGATTAACTAAAACTTAGAAATATTATGCCTGAAATACCAAAAGAATATCCCACAGAACTATCTGATGAGGAATTATTAAAATTAATTAGAGAATGTACAATACAGGCTACTGTAGTTGGTCGATCAAGTAGTTATGCTGCTAATCCACAATATTGGAAAGAAATGGCGGAATTGGGACAAAATGAAGTAAGTAATAGAACACAAAAAAATCTTTTGATTGAAATTGGAAACCTAAAAGAGGAAATAACTTTATTAAAAAGAGATAACAAAATTTCTGGACGGATTAATAGCATTTTATCTTTTTTGACTATAATTCTTGCTTTTATTACAATCTATATTGGATATCAAAGTTTAAATATTACTAAATCTGGAAAAGTCGATGGAGAAAGTAAACAAACTACTGAAATGAGGATTTTACAAGAGAATAATACTACATTACAGGCAATATATGAAGAGATTAAACAATTTGAAAAAGAGCATAAAGAAGAGGATTCTCTGAAATTATTAAAAAAATAACTGCACATAACACACGCTAAATTCCATTTGGGCAGGGATATGGATACCAAAGTTTTTCGTACTTTAGTTTTCGCATTAACGAGGGGTAAAGAAACGTTTCAATCTCCCAAACACAAAAAATACGCAAAACGCTAAAAATAAGGTTAAAAAGATAGTACAACCATGACAGACAATCAATTAAAATTCGCTGACGACAGCATTAAAGAACTGCATAACTCATATCCAAATTATTGTTTCTTGAATCATATTAAGACAGATTTAGAATATAAAGAGAAAAAGAGGATAATAGGTATTCTTGAATCTGACGGTTGGATTCGCAACGAGGATAATGTATCGTATCTGCGAGAGGAAAAACTTTCAATTTTAGACAAGCACAAGACATATTCAGCATATTACAAACACATACTTGAAGAAGAGGACTTTAATAAACAAAAAAGTCAACTAGAAGCAGATGTTTTGGATTTAGAAAAGGACAAATTAAATTACACTAAAACAATAAGAGAACAAGAATCAACCATTCGCAATCTTGAGATAAAACTAAAGCGTATAGAGTTGTTTAAACAATATTGGTGGTTGCTTGGAGGCATTTTAGGAGCTGGTATAACCATAGGAACCTTATTGGGTTAAGTTGTCTCCCCAGCTGGGCGAAGATTAGCGAAGCGTATCTTCGTCCTAACAAAACAGCGGTCTCCTGACCGCACCAATTCAAAACAACAAAAAAACCACCTTTGCAGAATTCATTATACCAATAATATTCAACCACTTCGTGGTTGTTTTTTCTCTCATACCACACCCCGCATTGCATACGGGGCTATTCACCTTCAATCCCTTTGGGATTAAAAATAAAGAGTTCTAACCTCAGTCAAATCGGATATATAAAAAGCAAACATTGTTTATTCATTGCCCCGTCCTTCAGGACGGGGATCAAAAGCAGCAAGCAAAGTTAGGGCTTCAGCCCTTTTCCCGTTAAACTGAGGAATGTCCTCTCAATCATCCATAAAACATAGCATCCCCATTCCCATGCCGTTCCTTTCTTCCACACCCCTCTTTACCGGCCTAAACCGGAAGAGAGGGGTAGGGGTGAGTCAGTTTAAAACCAAAACACTAACTTTAAACCCTATCTAATAAGGAAAGTCTAAAGTTTTTCAATTGATCTTTTACACATTGAGTAAACCTTAGCTAAATGAAGAACATTCTTATCACTTTTCTTGTAGCAATTACCTGGATTACAAGCTACGCCCAAACCAATAAGATTCCATTGTCACATGATGTTTATGATAACTGGAACGATTTGATGAATCCCTTAATTTCTGCAAATGGGAGATGGGTTTCTTATGAAATCAACCCACAGGATGGTAACGGTAATCTATGGCTAGTGGATTCTCAAAGCGATTTTAGGATTAGTTTTTCAAGAGGGAATAAAGCCACTCTTTCTCCATTGAATGATTTTATTGCTTATCGGGTTAAACCTGAGAAGGCTGTTGTTCGAAAAGCAAAGCTGGCTAAAAAGAAAAAGGAAAATATGCCCAAAGATTCCCTTAAAGTATATGTGTTCGAGAGTAAAAAGACATATTCTTTTCCTAAACTAAAATCTTATAAGATTGGAGAAATAGGTGGGAATTGGATTGGTATATTAACCGAGATGAAAAAGAATGATAAGCAACCTGCTGATTCTTCTGAAATAGAGAGATCGGAAACTAAGAAAAAAAACCGCAAAATTAGCGAAGAGGAAAGGCCAGGATTATTAACACTCCTCAACCCTTTAAAAGATATTAGTAAAGAATTTAGCGGAGTCCTTGATTATTCAATATCAAGAAATGGTTCTTTGATTGCATTTAATACTAAAACGGATGATACGTTGAGCATAGTTAGCGTTCAGATATTTGATGAAATCAAAAATGAATCATTTAAGATATTTGAGCAAAAAGGGGATATCAAAAACCTTGCTATTGACGAAGCAGGCACACAACTTGCTTTCCAATTTTCTGCTGATACAGGAAAGGTTAAGAATTACGATCTATTCTATTGGCCTTCGAAGGATAGAAAAGCAGAGATGCTTATTTCGACTCAAACCCCTGGTATGCCTCTTGGTTGGGTAGTTAGTCAGCATATAGCACCTTACTTTTCTCGATCAGGAAATCGCTTGATACTATCAACTTTACCTAAGCAGCTAGTTGAGCCCAAAGATACAATAACCGATGACGAGAAGGTTGTTATGGATTTATGGAGTTGGACCGATACGCTACTTCAAACCCAGCAAAAATTTAATCTTAAAGATGAGTTGAAGCGTTCATATCTTGCCTATTTCAACTTAAAGGATAAAAAACTCTATCAACTTGCCGATAAGCAGATTCCCGAAGTACGACTCGAAACAAAAATTGATGCTCCACTTGCAATTGGTTCAACAGATTTGCCTTACAGGTATGCGATGACCTATGAATCACCAATCAATTCCGATTATTATCTAATTGATTTAAAAACAGGAGCGAAGAAACTCGCGCTAAAGGGAAATCCTTTTAGGGTATCGCTTTCACCATCGGGAAACTATTTGGCATACTATCAACCATCGGATAATGCATGGTATATGTACATCGTTAAGGAGAATCGTTCAATTTGCCTAACGGCAGGTACGAATGTAAACTTTTTTGAGGAAGATAATGATACCCCAAGTATACCTAAACCTTACGGATTTGCTGGGTGGGTAGAAGGCGATAAGTTTTTTGTAGTTTACGATGAGTTCGATCTTTGGGGATTAGATCCAACGGGGAAGAACAAGCCAATTAACCTTACAGGTTGGAAAGGTCGTGCATCAAAGATGGTTTTACGTTATAAAAAAACTGATTCCGAATCTTTATATATTAAAGCAAATGCTGATGAGCTGATATCTATGTTCAATCAGATCAACAAGCAGAGCGGTTATTACAGTATAAACTTCGGTGGCACAGGTAGTATTAATAGATTGATTAGCGGTGATTATAGATACTCTAACCTAAAAAAATCTCGTAACTCGGATAGGCTAATTTGGCAAAAAGAATCATATAAGGAGTATAGGGACTTGTGGACAAGCGATGTAGCCTTCTCCGATTCAAAACAGCTCTCAATAGCAAATCCTCAGATGAGCAAGTACCAATGGGGATCAATTGAACTAGTAAAATGGGTTGATTTTAATCGCGATAGCGTGGAAGGGTTACTTTATAAGCCCGATAATTTTGATCCTAGTAAGAAATACCCAATGATGGTTTATTTCTACGAGACGGAATCGGAAAATTTAAACGTTCACTACGAACCAAAACCGGGTCGTTCGGTTATTTGCCCAACGCTTTATGCTAGCGATGGGTACTTAGTATTTATGCCAGATATAAAATATAGGATAGGATCTCCGGGACGTAGTGCTTATGATGCAATTATAAGCGGCACCATGGCAATGGTTAATAGAGGCTTTGTGGATAAGGATAGGATTGGCGTTCAAGGTCAGAGCTGGGGAGGATACCAAATTGCTTACCTAGTAACTCAGACCGATTTGTTTAAGGCGGCTTCGGCTGGTGCGCCAGTATCAAATATGACAAGTGCTTATGGTGGCATTCGATGGGAATCTGGAATGGCTCGTATGTTCCAGTATGAGCATGAGCAAAGTAGGATAGGAGGGACGCTTTGGGAGAAGCCCTTAAACTACATTGAGAACTCACCCCTTTTCTACGCTCCAAGGGTAAATACACCCCTACTTATCCGCCATGATGATGCCGATGGTGCAGTTCCTTGGTATCAGGGAATTGAATACTTCCTTGCATTGCGTAGACTTGGAAAACCAGTATGGATGGTCAATTATAATGATGAACCTCATAACCTTGTGCGTCGCGCCAATAGAATTGATTGGACAATTAGAATGAAACAGTTTTTCGATTATTATCTAAAAGATGCACCTCAGCCCGAATGGTTGAAACAGGGTATTCCAGCAATAAAGAAGGGAAAGACATTGGGGTATTAATCTGATAAAATACATAAAACGGAGATAGATCTAATTGCCAGATTAGAACTTTCTTAGTTTTTACTAAATAATGTCAGTTCCATGTAAGGTGTCACCCTGAGCGAAGCGAAGGATCTATAAGTTTATAAAATAGATACTTCACTCCGTTCAGCATGACAAGAAACAGTATGTTCTGGAAATTTCAATCCTTTTCCTTAATGATGATGAGTTGTAATATGAAACCTTTGTCATCCTGAGCGAAGCGAAGGATCTAATGGTCGTTAAAACAGATGGTTGCTTTCAGCGAATCCTTCGGATTTCACTTCGTTCAGCATGACAAAGCAATAATCTAACACTATGCTTAGGATCGGCATGTTATACTTATGTTAGATAAAATGAGTATTAGAACTTCGTTTTATGGTTTGTTTCTCTGTATTTATTTCATCCGAATAAACCACACCTGTAATCTCCCTCATATTATACCTTGAACTCATCACCTCACCATACGCACCGCTCGATAGAATTGCAAGCAAATCTCCCCGTTGAACCTGAGGTAACTCGATACTCTTTGCAAAGCAATCAGCCGATTCGCACACAGGGCCTACAACATCATATTTAGATATTTCACCTTTTGATGTGAGGTTGATTATCTTATGACTCGCATCGTAAAGAGCAGGTCTAATTAAATCATTCATACCAGCATCAACTATAGCAAATTGATGTGTTGATGTACCTTTAATAAAGGTGACTTTTGTAACAAGGCTACCGCATTGCCCAACAACGGATCTTCCTAGTTCAAAATGGACATTCCTCTCTGGAATATTATTGAGATTATCTTTAAAGGTTGATAAATAGCCCTTAAAATCAGGAATGGTATTGCTTTGGGGATTTGTATAATCGATTCCTAGCCCACCTCCAAGATTAATGTATGAAAACTTACTATCAGGGAAAAGTTCTGCCTCTAGCTGATTAGCCTTTAACGATAGTTCTTTAAAGACTTCGAGATTAGTAATCTGTGAGCCAATGTGAAAATGAAGTCCAATCAGCGAAATATTCTCAAGATCAGGCAAAATTCTTTTGACTTCATATACCTCCTCAGTCGAAAGGCCAAACTTATTTTCAGTTAATCCTGTAGTGATGTGGGCATGTGTATTCGCTTTAACATCAGGGTTAAGCCTTAACGCAACTTTTGCAATGACGGAACGTTGTTTTGCAAGCTGGTTTATAACCTCAAGCTCTTGAACCGATTCGCAATGAAAGCAAAAGATATTTTTATCCAACGAAAACTCTATCTCCGTGTTTGTTTTACCAACTCCAGCAAAAACAATTTTTTGAGGATTAAAGCCACACTCAATAGCCAGTTTAACCTCATTCCCGCTTACACAATCCGCTCCAAAACCAAGCGAGGCAATCTCACTTAATATTCTATGATTTGCATTAGCCTTAATGGCATAGTGAACCGTAAAACCTAAACTATTCGATTGTTCTTTTAATTCCTTAAGAGTATCTCTTAGTAAATTAATATCATAGAAATAAAAAGGGGTTGGAAATTGTTCCAGTGCCTCAATTTTCTTGTGGTTTAACATTCTGTTGTAGTTAATAATTTTTGATTTACAACCCTATTTATCGCCCTTAATGCGTTTATTTTGTGATTGCTACTTACTAGGATAGAGATATTATGGCTACTGCCACCGTACGAAATCATTCTAACAGGAATATCTTTCAAAGTACTGAAAACGGCTGCTGCAGAACCTGTCTTTTCCGCTACAAAGTCACCAACAATGCAAATGATAGTCTGGTTTTCATCTACTTCAACAGTTGAAAACTCCTTTAGTTTATTCAAAATCTGGGCTAGATTCTTTTTACTGTCAATAGTAAGAGAAACGGCAACCTCAGATGTTGTAATCATATCAACAGAGGTACTGAATTCATCAAAAACTTCAAACACCTTTTTAAGAAACCCATGAGCCATCAGCATTCGTGATGAACGAATTTTTATAGCAGTAATATCATCTTTTGCAGCAACAGCCTTTACTCCAGATGGATTGTATGCCTTACTTATAACCGTACCTGCATCGTTAGGCTCAAGGGTATTCTTTAAAATCACAGGAATACCTTTGTTGCTACATGGATAAATAGTAGCTGGGTGTAAAATCTTTGCTCCAAAGTAGGCCAACTCTGCCGCCTCTTCAAATGATAATTCGCGGAGTGGGGTTGTTTCATCAACAAATCGTGGATCGTTATTGTGAATTCCATCAATATCTGTCCAAATTTGAACTTCCTTAGCGTTGAGAACATTGCCAATGATGGCTGCGGTATAATCGCTACCCCCACGACCAAGGTTATCAACTTCACCTAAAGCATTAATGCAAATGAACCCTTGGGTGATAAAAATCTTTGTTTCAATATAAGCCCCAAGAAGGCGTTGTAAGTTCTCATTGATGTAAAAGAAATCGGGCTCATGTTTTACATCAACCCTCATAAAACTTAAAGCAGGGATGAATGCAGAATTTTTTCCCATTTCGGTGAGATACATTTGAAAAAGCCCAGTTGAAAGGAGCTCCCCCAAAGCAACAACCTCGTTGTAATTTTTAACGCTAAACTCTTTTGCTATTTTTTTTGATGCATTGTAAAACATATCTCTGATAAACTCTTCCCCACGTTTTATGTACATTCCTGTATGAAAAAGTTCACTACTTGTTATATAATACTTCTCTTCAAGATTTTTTAGTAGTTCAATTGCCTTTTCAGTTTTTCCTTTAGTTGCTTCATCAACAATTTCGATTAAGGAATTGGTTGTCCCTGACATAGCCGATAGAACAACAACAATTGGTTCGTTCGTTGGGATAATCTGAGCAAGATTTCTGATTCGCCTCGCATTTCCAACAGAAGTACCACCAAACTTTAAAACTTTCATTTTATTAAAGGTTAAGAGTTAAACAAAAAAGGCCTGCAGAATTCTGCAGGCCTTAACTTTTATATTAATGTTAAAAATTCTTCACATCAATCCTTTTTTTTGGCCTGCACAGTATACGCATACTTTTTGCAAATAGACATGGTTTTTATCATCATGCTTTGCTTAAGCATAAAGTCCTGTTTTATTGTGCAAATAGCCAAACGATTGTTCATAAACGATTGTTTAATCGGTGCAATATTAAGAATATTTTTGATTAGAGCATCGTAAAATAAAAATTATTTAAAAAAAGTATAATCAGTATACCCTTTCGAATCAGGGATATAAAAAGTTTTCAAATCAACTCTAAGGGCAATCGTTTACCATAAACTTGTAGATGTCAAAAATGAGTTTTTCCATCTACTATTAATTTTTGATTTGTAATCTGATCATATCAGCATATTAACAAAGAAGGATAGATTTAGTTTATTCTTTTTATTTTAGGATTGATATATTTTTTTGTTTTTTACTTATATTTCTCGACCAATTCTAAGAATTAAAAGAATGAAAAATACTAATACTCAAAATGCTCTATTTATAGTTGGAATTTTAATTGTCGTATTTATTCCATTATTACTTCTTAAGTCACCAGATCCTTTGCCCACTAGTACGTCCAACAAGGAGTTTTCAGCACTTAGAGCATTTGAACATGTAAAAAATATTGCCCAAAAACCCCACTCAATTGGAACAGAGGAACATGAAAGGGTAAAAGGCTATATAATAAACGAATTGAAAAATCGCGGACTGCGAGTGGCTGTTCAAACAACAACATCTGTTTACTACAAAAGGGGTTTAAGTGCAGGGTATATCCATAATATTATAGGAGTTCACAAGGGGACGGAGGGAAATAAGTGTGTTCTTATAGTTGGTCATTACGATTCGCAACCCCATACACTTGGTGCTGCAGACGATGGTTCAGCTGTTGCTTCAATGCTTGAATCAGCAAGGGCGTTAAAACAGGTAGGAACATTTAAGAATGATATTGTATTCCTATTTACAGATGGAGAAGAGGCTGATCTTTTCGGTGCGAGGGCTTTTATTAATGAAAATCTACTTAAGGATAGCATAGGGATACTCTTGAATATTGAAGCCAGAGGCTCAAAAGGCCCTAGTATTACTTATGAGGTAAGTCCACATAATGGATGGATAATGAGGGAGTATGCAAAATCGGTACCTTACCCAATTGCCCATTCAATAGCTTATGAGATTTACAATTTACTACCTAATGGTTCTGATTTTACACCATTTAAAGATGCAGGCGTTTCGGGATTTAATATTGGTTATGTTGATGATTTTGTAAACTATCATAGTATGACGGATAGCCCTGAAAATCTTAGCCTTAAAAGTCTTCAGCATCAGGGAAGTTATATAATGGGGATTGCAAAACATTTTGGAAACCTAAATTTATCAAGCACAAAATCCGAGGATGTAATCTATTTCAATTGGATTGGACATTCACTTATAATTTATCCAATAGGGTATAATCTCTTTTTTGTAATTATAATATCACTTTTATTAATTTGTTTAGTATCAATTGGAATTCGAAAGAACAGAATATCAATAGCTAAGATATTGTTAAGCGTATTATCATTTATAATTGCATTTGCTATTGTTATAATATTTTCTTGGTTGTTTTTAAATCTAATTAAGAATCTATACCCACACTACTCAAATTTTTACTCATCAAATTTTTATAATGTAAGTTATTACTTTATTGCTTTTTCTTGTTTAGCGATAGCAATTTTTGCGGCAGCATATATTCTACTATTTAGAAAACTAAATGAGGAAAACTTGCTTGTTGGTTCGTTGGTAGTGAACTATTTGTTGATGTTTGCTTTAATTAGCTTTGTTCCAACAGGAGCATATTTAGCAATTGTTCCAATGATTCTGATTCTAAGTGGTTTATTGATTTGCTATATATTTAATTTTTCATTGCAGAGTAAAAAGCATAGATTTCTTTTAATTCATTTTATAACCCTTATACCAGTTATTACTTTGATAGTTCCATTAACTAAAATGATTTATATAACATTTGGTTTGGATACAATATATGGAGGTGTTGCGTTACTTTCTATTTTGATTAGTTATTTGGTTATACCAATAAAAATTTCGTCAGAAATTAAAAGATGGATATTACCCGTTTTTATCACTCTTTTTCTTATTGGAAACTTTATTTTAGGGCATTTAAATTCTGCATATTCGAAGTGGCAGCCATTGCAAAGCAATGTTTCATATTTCTTAAATAGCGATAAAAACGAGGCTTACTGGTTTTCTTTAGAGTCATTTATTGACGAATGGAAGTCACAATTTTTTTTCAAAAATGAATTTAAGACTTTACCAGATATTTTCCCACTTTCAAGTAGCAAATATCTTCAATGTGAGGCTAAAGTATATTCACAACCATTACCAGAATTATCTGTAATTTATGATTCTATAAAAGATGGCAATAGAAAAGTTAATCTAATAATAAATTCAGCAAGAAAGGCTCAGATTTGCCATATAAATATTAGTAAGGTAGTTAAACTATCACTACTTAACATTAATGGTAAAATCATTACTGCAAAAAAGTTCTATGCTGATACTTCAACCAATTCCTATTCTTTTTACTATTTTGGGTTAAGTGAGAAGGAATTGGAATTGACCTTGAATTGTAACCTTTCCAATAAAATTGAAATTAATATAATTGAAAGTAAGTTAGGATTACCCCTGTTCGAAGGCTATAAACCAATGCCCAATTCTATTATCCCCGATAAAGGTTTTATTAGTAATGTCATTCTAATCAAACGAACATGGAGAATATAGATCTACAATTGTTTAATAATGCTTCTACTATTTTCTTTTATTTCAAAAAATTATAGCAATTTTATAGGAGTTTTTAAGCGTTTTTGGAGATATTCGTTTTTTAAACATGAATAATTACATTTGCGTCAATAAATATTAGTGAGGAAATTGTTATGAGCCATATCCTTTAGGTGTTTAATCACCCTAAATGGAATATGTACGAAAGTTTAATTCAAATTATTCCTAAATTTAGAAATGGTTTACACTTTTGTTAAAATTTAAAATTTTCCTTTGAAAGGTAGAAACTAGTTTATGAAAATAAAATATTGATAATGAGTAATGTTACTTGTGAATATGAACTTGAGTTTACAGTTCGAGATTATGAGTGTGATTTGCAGGGGATTGTAAATAATGCTGTTTATTTAAACTATCTTGAGCATGCACGCCACCAGTTTTTACTTGCCAAAAAGATAGATTTTGCCGATTTACATACTAAAGGGATTGATTTAGTTGTTTCAAGAATAGAAATTGACTATAAATTCTCTCTCTCAAGTGATGATAAATTTGTAGTTAAATTAAATACTTGCAGGGAAGGAAACCTAAGGATGATTTTTGAACAGGATATTTATAAATTGCCAGAAAATAAACTTGTAGTTCATGCAAGGGTTATAGGTGTTGGTCTTAAAAGTGGAAGACCAATAAAAACTATTGATATTCCAGGATTTAATGAACTTGGCAAATAAATTAATTAAAGAAAATTGTTTAAAAGGAATTGACAGAAAATATTTTAATGCTTAAAAATAAGTCAAATTCAGTTAAAAAAAACAGGGATGATTAATATCATCTTTGAGAATTAGTTTATATTTGTAAATTATAGTTATTATGCTAAAATTTTTTTAATGGTGGGACAAACGAAAAGATTTTATATTTCTATTTTTTATATTATTTGTGCATTTTCTGCTTCTTCTCAGGTAAGTGAATTACATCTTTCTGAATTAAGTAATTGCACTCCTGAAAAAAATAAAAATGTAATAAATACGATTGATCAAGCCTATAAAGAGGGTGTTGTATTATATAATGATGCTACCAATAATAGTTTGTCAAATCAGGTTAAAATAGAGAAATTGGTTAGTATATTTAGAATTGAAGTTTCTGTTAAAAATAAATTACAGGAGGTATGGCAGCAATCCGATAGCATATCACGCGATAATTCTAAAAAATATTTTGAGGAAGCATCCCGTGCTTTTAAAGAGTTAACCGATACAATAAACTTAATAAATCCAGAATTTAAATCGATAATAAGAGCGCTAATAATCGTTGAAAAATCTCATCAAGTAATTCTTTTACAGAAATTTGGAATTCAAGTGCTATTTGGATGTGTGAGGGAGAGTTCAGGACGATTAAACCAACCGACGGATTTCTCCAGTGATATAGTTATCAATATCGATATGATTGAAAGATTTCGGAAAGTTTGGAACGAATCAAATTACCCAGTGACATATGATCAATGGGTATACAAACCTTCTGAACGGAAAACTTTTTCGAAAAGATCTTATGCTAATTCTTGGAAAGATTATCGATTTGGTGCTAAAAAGGATACTACTAGCACTGATTCTCCTAAATTGACTCTTGAAACTCAAGGTACATTAGCAAATAATATACTTGGAAATCAAAAAGATATATTGAATTCCTCTAAAGATCAATCAATTTCTGGTAATAATAGTTTCACGGATAGTAAAGATTCAAGATTTGCTGGAAAAAATCTTAATAATCAGCAATCGAATAAAACTTTTACTATTAAGGGAGAAGGAAAAAAACTTGGAATTAGCCCTAATACTCAATACGAAATAAAAAACCTAACAACTCAATCGAAGATAAAAGCCCTAGGGGTTGAATATTTTACCATTCAAATTGCCGCTAGCAGAAATCAGTTAGTTGTAGAGAGGCTTAAAAATGATTTTAATTGTGGACGTTTTGATATAGAAGAAAAAAATGAAAGCGGTTGGTATAAATATCTTGTTGGGCATTTTGCATCAATTGATTCTGCAAATAAGTATCTATTAAAGCCTTGTATGGTAAGAGGATTTGTTTCAGGTTACAATTCCAAGGGTAGAGTTGCTATTTTTAGTATAAAACAACCAATTACTGCAACTGGAAGTAGCTCAACATACTCAATAGTATACCGTGTACAAGTTGCTGCGTCAAAAGAACCATTATCAACAGAAATAGTTTCTAAAATTTATAGCGGTATTAATCCAGTGAATGTTTCTCAAGAGGATGGATGGTTTAGGTATTCAATCGGTGACTTTTTTTACTATGATGAAGCAAAATTGGCGCGTGATTCAAGTAAAATAAAGAATGCTTTTGTTATGCCATACCAAAATGGAAAAAGAATTCAATGGCCTGGCAAGGAAACTTTAGAATTAATGAAACTTAACCAAAAGGAAAGAGCATTATATGTTATTCAGATTGCTGCTTCCCGCAAACCGTTACCTTTAAATATTATTAAAAGTGTAATTAAGGTTGAATATCCTTTGACTATGAAATTTGAGGATGGTTGGTACAAATATTTCATTTCAGCTTTTACCGATTTTGCATATGCAAAACAGGTTGCTGAAAAGATAGGCGTTAAGGATGCTTTTATTGCAACCTATAAGAATGGCTTACGTGTAAATCCATAGAAAAACAATTATACAATGAAAAACTTAAACACACTTTTTCTGAAATTGGCGATAATTATTCTATTGCCAGCACTGATATCGGGATGTGCATCCCGTAAAAAGATATTGATGCTCCAGGGTATTTCGGAGAATACAGCATCATTTAATAACCCAGGAAAATCTTCATATAAATTGCATAAAGGCGATAATCTTTATATCAAAGTTTATAGTGTTGATGAAAAAACCTCAAAGTTTTTTCAAAGCGATTTTCCTAATCTCATGAATCCAACATATTTATTCTTAAATAGTTATACTATTGACGAGAATGGTTATATTCATGTTTCCTTTATCAACAAACTACTTGTTGAGGGGTTAACTATTGAAGAATCAAAAAACCTGATACAGAAAGCACTTAATGAGTACTTTAAAGAGTGTACAGTTGCCGTAAAACTTGTTAATTTTCAGGTATCAGTTTTAGGTGAGGTTAATAGCCCCGGTTCATATACAATTGAGAAGGAGCAGGTTAACCTTTTTCAAGCATTAGGATTAGCGGGTGGTCCAAAAGAGTTTAGTAATCTTATGAGGGTAACTCTTGTTAGACAGACTGATACAGGATCTCAGGTGCAGGTGCTAGATTTGACCAATCAAAAAATTCTTGAATCGGAGTATTACTATTTGATGCCTAATGATATTGTTTACATTGAACCTGTAAAAGCAAAAACAAACATTGGCTCATCACCTTACCTTTTGATTTCAACCCTTTCATTGGTTTTACTGGCTTGGAATATTTTTATGAAATAAAATAGTATTATGAATCGTGGGGAAGTTGATATTGAGGAAAGTTCGATTGATTTTAAACAGGTTTTAGGAGTACTATTTAAGAATTGGTATTGGTTTGTTTCATCAATTATAATTTTTGTTGTTGCAGCCTTAATATTTAATAATTATTCTACCCCAATTTACCAAGTTGAAGCAAAAATCTTGATTAACGATGAGGGTTCAACTTTTATGGATCCTCAAATGATGGTTAGCCAAGCATTTTCTCCTAATACTTACAAGGTTAGGAAGGAGATGCAAGTATTAGGGTGTTATTCATTAACTGCTGAGGCCTTGCAAAAACTTCCTTTAGAGGCTAGTTGGTGGTATAAAGATGGATTCAAAACCAAATTGGTATACCCTCCACCATATCGTCTTATTATTGACTCAACACACTATCAAAATAATAGTGCGACTATTTTTATTGTTTCAAAGGATATATCACATGTTATTCTAAGTTATATAAATTTAGAAAATGATGAAAAAGTAGTAGATACTGTTGAACTTGGTAATTTTTTTGAGTCACCATTTTTTCGTTTTAAAATAGTTCCAAATACAAATCAAATACTAGATAGGCAATATCAATTCAAACTTAACCGAAAGGAAAACCTTATAGGTGGTTTTAATACTCTTGATCTTGTTGAGGAAAAATATTCATCTACTATTACGGTTAAATTTAGAGATCAATCCCCTAAAAGAGCGGCTGATTTTTTAGATGCCCTTTCCCAATCGTTTCTAAATCGTGGGGTTAAACGTAAAAATCATATTGCTTTAAATACTATAAGATTTATTGAGAGTCAACTTCAAAATGTAACTGATTCGTTAAGATATTCGGAGGAAAGGTTGGAGGAATTTAGAAGAGTTAAAGGGGCAACAAATCTAGATTTTCAAACTCAAAAAGCTTATGAACTTCTTGATGGACTCGAGAAAGATAAAGCACAATTCTCGATATTCTTAAACTATTACGATTATTTAAAGAGTTCAATAACACAAAATTTAGAGCTAAATAAACTAGTTGTTCCCTCATCGATGGGGATTGCTGACGAGGTGTTGAATAAATTGGTATTAGACCTGATGCAATTCTATTCCGAAAAGGCAGAGATTACTGTAAATTCGAAAAAAGATAACCCTATGCTTGGGGCTATTGATTACCGGATTGAAGAACGTAAAAAGGCAATTCTTGAAACGATAAACGGATTAATTTATTCCACAAAAATATCTATTAAAAACCTTGATGAGAGGATTATTAAATATCAGTCCGAGGTATCTAAAATTCCGGAGAAAGAGAAGGAGTTATTGTCATTCCAAAGAAAATTTAAGTTAAACGATGAAATTTATACTTTCCTATTAACCAAGAGATCAGAGTTGCAGATTGCCTCTGCATCAAATTTCCCTGAGAATGAAGTGCTAGATGCTGCATCTGTGAATAGAGCAAGCATTGTTTCCCCGAATAGAAGGTTAAACTATATGATGGCAATTTTCATGAGTATAGTTTTACCTTTTCTTTTTATTTATCTCCGTTCACAGTTGATTGATAGGTTTGAAGAATCAAGCCAACTTGATAAACTAGGATATCCTGTAATTGGCGAACTAATTCATTCAGATTTAAATACTCCTTTTATTGTCAATCAGGAGCATATATCAGTATTTGCTGACTCATATCGTTTATTAAGAACAAATATTAAATTTTTAATTGGTGGCGGTGAATCAAAGATTGTTTTAGTTACATCAACCTTCTCAGGAGAAGGAAAAAGTTTCGTTTCACGAAATATTGCAGCAAGTTTTGCCCTTGCGGGACATAAAACAATTTTAGTTAATTGCGATTTACGGAAGCCCGAGAAGGAATTTTTCTTTAATACCGAGTCGGTAGTTGGTTTGAGCGCATATTTAAGTAATAATAGCGATTTCGAAATATTAATCCAAAATTCCGATGTTGAAAATTTATGGTTTATATCCTCTGGATTAGTTCCTCCTAATGCTACAGAACTTTTAGATTCTCAAAGAATGCAAAAACTTTTAGGTTTGTTAAAAGAGAAGTATGAAATAGTTGTAATTGACTCCCCTCCAATAGGAATTGTTGCTGATAGTTTTATACTTGCTCAGCAATCGGATCTATTACTTTTTGTTGTAAGGTTGAATCATAGTAGAATAAATGGGGTTGAGAAGATATTATCTTCCATTGCACAGAAGCAGTTTAAAAAGGTTGCTATTGTGGCTAATGATATAAGTTCAAAGTACTTTGGTTATGGCTATTATGGGTATAAGTATGACTATGGATACCATTACGGATCTTCTAAAAAGAAAAAGAAATTAGATAGTTGAAATTAAACGCCCTTTTATAGGGCGTTTAATTTTATACTAGTATACTTCTGGCACAAAGTTTTGATCGGTTATTGGGGGTCTTACATACGAATGATCTTCCTTCCGTGGTGGTAATTTAATTGGTTCTGGGGTTAAATCTTCGTAAGGGATAAGGCTAAGAAGATGACTAATACAATTTAACCTTGCTCGTTTTTTATCATCTGCATGTACAACATACCACGGGGCTTGCTTTATATCGCAATGTGCGAACATTTCATCCTTGGCTTTTGAATAATCCACCCATTTATTGCGAGATTCTACGTCCATTGGGCTAAGTTTCCAACGTTTAGTTGGGTCTTCTATTCTATCATGGAAACGTTTCTCCTGTTCATGGTCGCTTACCGAGAACCAGTACTTAATAAGTATGATATTTGATCTAACAAGCATCCTTTCAAACTCGGGGCAGGAGCGTAAAAACTCCAAATACTCTTCCTCGGTACAGTAACCCATAACTTTTTCCACACCTGCACGGTTATACCAGCTACGGTCGAATAGTACCATTTCACCAGCAGCAGGTAGATGTGGCACGTAACGTTGAAAGTACCATTGTGATTTTTCTTTCTCGGTAGGAACGCCTAGTGCTACAACTCGACAGAAGCGTGGATTTAAACTTTCTGTAATGGTCTTAATTACACCTCCCTTTCCAGCTGCATCACGTCCTTCGAAGATTAGGACAACCTTTAACTTCTTGAATTTAATCCATTCCTGAAGTTTCACCAGTTCAATATCAAATATTTCGAGTTCATTTTCATAGAAATTCTTATCCAGTTTCTCCTTTTTCGATTCAACTACTTCATAATGTCCTTGTTCCTTTTGGTTACCTTCCTCATCATTATCTTTATGATGATGCTTTTTATGTTTCGACATGGCTACTCAATTTAGGTTAGTAATTGATGATTATAGGATTTAATTAATGATATTTATTTGAAAAACATTTAAATAACTCGAATAAATATATTAAAAATCATTCGAATAAAAACTCTCTTTACAAGTTTTTATTTCCAAATAAGGTTTTGATACAGATATATTTTGGAATAACTATATTTTTATTGTGAATGACAAAAAGTAGAACATTCTTATACCTTGAAACAAGAAAATGCTCAGATTGTTCTTCTATATATAATGCCTTGGGTGCTACAGGTATTGGTAGAATAACAGATAATATCAAACACCAAATTTCTATTCTTTAATGATTTTCACTTTACCCAATTTGGTGTTAACCAGATAAACTCCTGTAAGTATAACAAGCATACTAATTACCTGCAAAAAGTTTAACGATTCACCATCGAGAATCCCCCACATCAAAGCAAAAACTGGAATAATATAAGTTACTGATGTGGCAAAAATGGCTGTGGTATGGTGTATTAAAGTATTGTAAACAAATAGGGATAGAACCGAACCAAATATTGCTAAAGCTAAAATGGCAAATAGACTGCTCAAAAAATGTGGAGAGTAATAAGAAGCACCAAGATTAGTTGAGAATAGAATAATGCCTGCAAATGGGCCAATAAACATAAAGGCTAGTGAGGTTATCTCCACTCCACTTAGTCCAACCAACTTGAATTTTATTATATTACTATTCATACCGTACAAAAAGGTTGCCAACACAATTAGTAATGCGTAGATATTAATGCCACTAAATGAGCTGAGGTTACCATTCGAAACAAGCATTACAGCACCTATCAAGCCCATAAATATTCCTAAATACTGAAGAAATCCAGGGCGATTTTTAAAAATTAAAACCCCAACAATCAATGTGAAAAATGGTGATAGGCTATTTAGTATCCCTGCAAGCGAACTCGATATGTTTGTTTGGGCAAATGTGAATAGAAAAGCAGGGATAAGATTTCCAATTAGCCCACATATTGCTAAAAAAATAGCATTTTGTTTAGTTAATTTTTTAAAACTTTTTATTGCAAAAGGGAATAATACTAAAAAACTAAAAAATATTCGAATAGCAGCAACTTGAACATGAGTAAAAGCAACCAACCCCTTCTTCATAAGTATAAATGAACATCCCCAAATAAATGCTAAAAGTAGCATTGCTACCCATTGCCAACGTTTTTTCGATAAACTAAACATATTCCTTAATTGATAAGGCTGCAAATGTAAGAAAATAGATTTGAGATTTGATGTTCACTGGTTACTAGGAATTATATTATACTGAATTATAGTGTTATCCAAAAACGGTCTGAGGAAATTAGTTGTAGATTATTATCAATTACAATCAGTTTATGGTTATGGTGGATATGTATTGAGAATTCATCAAGTAGTACTTGTAAAATTCCAGTATGTACTGACTATATGATGATATATAATTTTTACGATTGAACTTTGTTTTCAGAAAAGTATGCCCAAATTGAGTTTAAGTATGAAAAGAGAAAAATGGATTGCAAGTTACTGAATCCATTCCATCTGGTCTTCAATGTATGATTCGGATTTAAGAGGTCTTTTAACTGTTGTAATAATTATGAAACGAGAAAATGAAGTTGTAACTCAACTTCATTTTCTCGTTTCAAGCAAGTTGTGTAATATCAAATTGTTAACTCTCTGCTTGGTATAGAGTTGTTGAGAGATACCTTTCGCCTGAATCGGGTAGAATAACTACAATATTTTTCCCTTTGTTTTCGGGACGCTTGGCCACCTGAAGTGCAGCTTGTGTGGCAGCACCAGATGATATCCCAACCAACAGACCTTCACTTCTGGCAAGAGTGCGACTAGTATCAAAGGCCTCTTCATTCTTCACCAAAATAATTTCATCAATTATTGAACGGTTCAGAATTTCAGGAACAAATCCTGCCCCAATACCCTGTATCTTATGAGGTCCTTTCTGTCCACCTGATAGTACTGGAGAGTCAAAAGGTTCTACAGCAATTACCTTGATGCTTGGATTACGTTTTTTTAGAACTTCTCCAACCCCTGTAATTGTGCCTCCAGTGCCAATCCCGCTAATAAATATATCAACATGTCCCTCGGTATCACGCCAAATTTCCTCAGCAGTAGTTCTGCGATGTATTTCGGGGTTTGCAGGATTTTTAAACTGTTGAGGAAGAAACGAATTTGGAGTGATTGATTTAAGTTCCTCAGCTTTTTTTATCGCTCCACCCATTCCATCAGGGCCAGGGGTAAGAACCAGTTCAGCACCTAATGCCTTAAGAAGATTTCTTCGTTCAATACTGAAAGTTTCTGGCATTGTTAGTATTAGTTTATAACCTTTTGATGCAGCAACAAAAGCAAGAGCAATTCCAGTATTGCCGCTTGTAGGTTCAATAATTGTTGTATCCTTATTAATTAATCCATCTTTCTCTGCTTTATCAATCATTGCAAAGCCAATACGATCCTTAACGCTACTGGCTGGGTTAAAGTATTCCAGTTTAGCATAAATGGTTGCTAGAGTACTATTTATCTTATTGTAGTTGGTCAGCTCCAGTAAAGGGGTATTACCAATAAGATCGGTTAAATGTTTTGCTATACGTGTCATAATTTTCGAATAGTTAATTTATTAGTAACACAAAGATGAGCGAATGCGATAGAATAAAACATCCCATAGATATGGTATTTTTTATACCATAAATGCGGGATACTATATGTAATAATCAATGTTATCAATCAACCCAGCTTTGATAGCATACATTATCAGCTCTGAGGTATTATTGATTTCTACTTTGCGGAAAATATTTTTTCTATGGGAAGTTACAGTATGAAAGCTAATCATTTTTTTATTTGCAATTTCCTTGGTGGTTAAACCATCTGCTATCATTCTGATAATCTCTATCTCGGAAGGGGTTAAATGTTGCTGGAATTCCACTTTAGATTGGGATTTAACAATGCTATCTTTTAGTAGGATGTTAAGAATTTCATCAGAATAGTATTTTTTTCTATTCATCGTGGCATCAATTGCCATAAATAGTTCCTCTTTGCTCGATGTTTTTAGGATTATATCTTTTATACCTATTTTGGTTAACTCCTGTAAATCATTCCTATTAACATGATTTGTAAGGATAAGTACAGTTATATTGGGGTTTTCTTTCATTAGGCTACCAATTGTTTCAAATCCCCCAAAATCAAATAAATTAAAATCCGTGATGAGTAAGTTGATAATTTCTTTACTAATCAACTCGCTTAAGTCATTCAAGTTGTAGACTAAACCGATGAAGGTAAAACGTTCGCTATTTTGAAGTAATATTCTGAGTGACTCTGTTACAAGGAACTGCGAATCGGCAATTACAACACTATTTTTTATACTCTGAGCCATGCCTATAGTAATAAAATCGGTTTAGTAGATAAAAACAAAACCCGATGCTAATTGTTTTGCTATCGGATTTTGAAAATACTATTAAATACTTAATATCAACCAATAAATAATCCCTCAATTCTAACTTTATAGCTACCGTCTTTAAGTTTTGTAACTGCATTTACCAAACCGCTATGCCTCCATTGTAACATACAACGACGGGGAAGGAACCAGTAACGAGTGCCTAACTTAATTTCTTCCTTTGATTCGCGTATTATGCCCTCGTAGGCTTGTGCTACATAGTAGCCAATATCTATAAAACCTTCACTTCTTGGTCTTAAAGGGCCTGTTACAAACCAATTTATTACACCATTCCTTGCATCAGTGTCACTTACAATACCGCAATGAGTGATTGGGCAACCACAAGACATTCCCATTGGACGACCAATCATTACATCGCCTTTTTTAACACCTAACTCCTTTACAAGTGAGGGGTTATATGGAAGGATTGTCTCCCTTGGTCCAGGTTCACCTTCGAACAGATCAAGGATAAAATCATAATCACGCTTAAGCGTATCCTTCCATCCCATTTTCTCACCCATCCCTTCATTTGCACAGCCAAGGCATGATGCATGGGCTTTTTTTTCATCGTTACTCTTTTTCGATGCGTGAATACATCTTTTTAACTCGCTTTCATCGGATTCTACAATTTTTGCAAAATCCTCGCAGGTTTTATAACCACAAGCTCCGCAGTCAAGTTTTGGGAGCAATTCCATTATTTGATCAAGTTTTGTTATCGTTTCCATTTTGTTTTTTAAGAAAAAATTGGGTTTAGTTTCAATATTGACTGTTCAAAAGCATTAATAAAGTAGTCTATTTCTTCATCGGTATTAAATCGTCCAAGGCTAATCCTAATTGATCCTCTTGCTTCAAAAGGGTTAAGTCCAATTGCACGTAATACATGCGAAGCATTATTCGATTTGTCATTTGATGAGCAAGCAGATCCGGCAGAAACGGCAATACCCAATTCGTCAAGAGTTAGAAGCAGGCGGATTGCCTCCCCTTCGAGTCCTCTAATGCAGATGTTTATATTATTGGGGATACGTTGGGTTGGATGACCATTTAGGTAAGCATTCTCAACATTCGATAAGATCGCATCCATAAGTTTATCACGTTGTCGAGTAAGTGCCTCTATTTCCTTACTAAAGTTGGTCATACATAACTCAACTGCTTTTGTAAACCCAACTATTCCTGCGATATTCTCAGTTGATGAACGAATGCCAAATTCCTGTCCACCACCATGCAACCACGGGGTTATCTTAACTCCTTTTCTGATGAATAGCCCGCCAACCCCTTTGGGGCCATATATCTTATGGGAGTTAATTGTAAGCAAATCGAGATTCATCCGCTGTACATCAATAGGTACCTTCCCAAAACTCTGACAAGCATCCGAATGAAAGTATACTCCTTTTTCCCTGCATATCATTCCTATCTGCTCAAGGTTTTGCAAGGTTCCGATCTCGTTATTCCCATGCATTACCGAAACCAAAATGGTTTTAGGGTTAATAAATTTTCTCAGCTGCTCGATATCAATCACACCATTACTATCCACTGAGAGGTAGGTAATGTAAAACCCCTGTGTCTCCAGCCATTTGCAGGCGTTTAGCACACAATCGTGCTCTATTGCTGATGTGATAATATGATTCCCTTTTCCCCTATTGGCGAACGCAATACCCTTTATGGCCATATTATTCGATTCTGTTCCACTGGAAGTGAATACGAACTCATCGTCACTGGCATTTAAATAGTTTGCTATTTGCTTTCTACATTTTTCAAGAACAACTTTTGATTCAGTTCCAAAACGATGTAAACTAGATGCATTACCAAAACTATTAGTAAGGTATGGTTTCATCTCATTTAGGACAATAGGATCTAAAGGAGTGGTTGCGGCATTATCGAAATATATTCGTTCCATACTTACTACTCTCCAACGTAGAAAAGTTCATGATCCATAGTTCGTAGCACCCCGAAATGGTTTTTTGCACCAATCTCCTTTTTGCCTACGCAAATTGTACAGGTTCCAACAGGCGGATTTCCTCTAAGAAACATTGGAAACTCAACATCGCTGGCTTTAATTATTTGTCTAACAATAGGATCTATTCCAATTCCGTAAAGTGCATTGCTTTCAACAACAGTGACGCCTTTTGCTGATTCAAGTACTCTATAGCGGAAAACTTCTCGCTCTGCCTGTGAAACAAGATCTATTTTAGTAATAACGCTTATATCTGCTAATGTTAACATTGGTCCTATTTTCCGCGGAAGATTCATCCCGCTTGTAGCTTCAAGGACAACAATGCCGAGAGACTTCTCAACATAGGGAGAACATCGCAGACATAATCCAGCTGTTTCAACAAATAGATAGTCGGAGCCAGTTTTCTCAGCCCATTCTACAGCTTCATCCAAAACCACAACATTACAATGATCGGGACAAAGTTCTCCTGAATAGATTTTACGTGTGGGTATCCCAAATTCTTTATTAATAGTTTCATCCTCGTCAGCGTATAAAACATCAATCTTAATAAAAGAGGATTTTAGTTTTTTTGCTATCATCCTCTTTATTACCTGTTTTATTACAGTAGTCTTCCCACAGGTCGGTGGACCTGCAAATATTATTAATTTCATCTTTTTAATAGTTAGTTGGTTATATAATCAAGGTGCTCATTTCTAATTTCCTCTCCTGCGCGAATTAAACCACGGAAATGAAGGAAAACATCGTCCATTTTTTTTAATACTTCAGCCGCATTGCGCTCTTCAGGGTTTGATGCAACTATTTTCTGCATTGCACCGTTTTTCATTATTATACGGCAGTCGGAGAGAAGAGCAATTGTGGGATCGTGGGTAACGAAAACAAAAAGTTTATCGTATTTCTTAAGGAGTTCAAGTGCTTTAGTTTTATTGATACCAGCGTTTTCAATCTCATCCAGCAAAATGATTGGTGAATTCCCGATTACTACAGCATCAGCAATTAAAAGCGAACGGGTTTGTCCCCCGGAAAGTTCGGTCATAGCAGTATTCTTAATAATTGCTTCGCCTGTTAGCTGATTAGCAAATTCAATGGTGTCTTCAACAACATGATCTACATCTTTTGCTCCCCTTATTTTTGCATGAATTGTAAGAAACTCTCCTACCGGTAAATCGCTTAGGAAGTTTGTGTGTTGAGAGATTAGTGCAATTGGATGCTTTGATGGATCGAAGGTGAAATCTTCAGGTATGGATTCACCATTTATTAAAATTCTTCTACCCGATGGGGTGTTGTTGTTGGCAAATAGTTCAATATCATTAATTAAAGTTGTTTTGCCACATCCAGTCGGGCCAACAATACTAATAATATCTCCAGACATCAAGTCAAACTGATCGACTTTTTCTTTTGAACCATCTTTCCCATAACCACCAATGATTGTTATCTTTTTGATTTCCATAGTTTAAATATTTTTGACAAATATATCCACTATGTTCACCATATTAGTGTACATTAAGCACTAAGATTTAAGGCTTGAGTATTAAAGAATTTACAATCAGGTATTTATTTTTGTAGGAAACAGTATTAAAAATTAAAGGATTATGGCTTTTTACATTCACCTTTTTAACTTAAATCATTAATATAAAAAGCGAGTGGATATGATTATTTTTTGAAAACCATAATGGTTTTGGGTTACTATATAATAGGATCAATATTACTAAAGAAAATTTTGATATCATGACCTGTAAATGCAATTGATCAACAAAAATTATGTTAATAAAATTGTAGTTATCAATGAAGTTGCAATTACAGGAGGCGTATCAATTGCATTAGATGTGAATCTATTTCTATTGAAAAATATCTCAAAAGTCAATTTTGGAAGTATACCATTTCATTTTCCTGCTATTTCTCACCAAATAATTTTGTGCTTAAATATTTTACTCCACTATCTGGGAAAATCATCACGATTGTTCCTGATTTAATGTTTTTTACTACCTCCAATGCTGCATACATTGCTGCTCCACTACTCATGCCAACAAATATTCCCTCCTTTTTAACTATTTGCCGTGCCATTGCATAAGCCTTTTCTGTTTCAACCATAATTGTTTCGTCGATTTTTGAAGGGTCATATATTGATGGAACTATAGCCTCTTCCATATTTTTCAACCCTTGTATATAGTGACCTTTAACTGGATGCGCACAAACAATTTTAATCTTGGGATTATGTTCTTTAAGAGCTAATCCAACTCCCATAATTGTGCCAGATGTTCCCAACGCAGATACAAAATGGGTAATTTTACCATTTGTTTGTTTCCAAATTTCTTCGCCAGTGGTTTTGTAATGGGCAGTTCTATTGTACATGTTTGAAAACTGATCGGGCATAAAATATTTAGTAGGGTTAGCCTTTACTAATTCACGTGCTTTAAATATTGCTCCGTCGGTTCCTAATTTCGCATCAGTTAATGTGACTTTTGCTCCAAAAGCTTTAATCATTTTTACTCTTTCAGCAGATACGGCTTTACTCATAACAATCTCAACCTTATAGCCTTTCATTATCCCAATCATAGCCAATCCGATACCAGTATTTCCAGAGGTTGGTTCAATAATTGTTTTTCCTTTAACCAAAGAACCTTCTGCCTCAGCTTGTTCAATCATTTTTAAAGCAATTCTATCTTTTATACTTCCTGAAGGATTGGATCCCTCAATTTTAGCGCAAATAGTAATATTTTTATTCGAATTTAACTTGTTTATTCTTACAAGGGGTGTATTGCCGATTGTTTGTAGAATATTATCGTAAATCATAATGCTATTTTTAAATGAATCTCCAAATATTGTTTTTAAAGTTGAATAATCATATTAAACAACATTTAATTTTCAATAATGTGTATACAATTTTGAATAATGCAATACTCTTTATAGAATAAAACCATTGATGAATATTGATTTTCTTCATAATAACTATACTTATAATTGAGTGGGAAAGTCTATTTTATCTATATAAATAATTAATTCAGCATCCATATTTAGATATTTATTTAGCTGGTAGATATTTCATTCAATAGTTCGGTAAATTTTTAACCGATATTTTTAAGTTATTGATTTGGTATAATTTGGTGCTTTTGAGTTTTGGTGGCTAAAAAAATATTAAAGGCCACTAAATCACTAAGTTGCAAGAATCCACCAAAAAAATTACCGAACCATTGTTCATTTAAACCTAACTTTAACCACAACAGCAAGTTGTATGAATATCAATTTTTACCTTCCTACCCTTAAATTGTAAGTGAACCTAATAATTAGTATCAACTTAAATAGTTTATTTTTGTACAAATTCCATCTATAATGAAAACCAACTTTTCAATCAGGACAATACTTCTATTTGGAGTATTAGTCTTTATCAGCATTAATATTCATGCTCAAAATGAATTGCTTAGAACAGAGATTCAGGGGATAATTAATTCTGCAAATGGCACTGTTGGAGTTGCAATTAAGAATTTGGATACAAAGGATACGCTAAGTTTCAATAACAATTTACATTATCCTATGCAGAGCGTATACAAGTTTCCTCTTGCAATATCTATTCTAGATTGGATGGCTAAAGAGGAGTTATTGTTGAATCAAGTTATTCGGATTTCAAAGAATGACTTACTTCCAAATACTTGGAGCCCTTTAAGGGATAAATATCCAAATGGAAATGTTGATATCCCCTTAAGCGAATTGATTAGCTATACTGTTTCGCAAAGTGATAATAATGGCTGTGATATACTATTCCGTTTACAGGGTAGTCCAAAAGCCGTTGAGAAATACATCCATAGCCTGGGGGTTACTAGTATTGCAATTGTTGGCACGGAAGAGGAGATGCATAAAGATTCAACGGTTCAGTTTAAAAACTGGGCGAAACCCTCTGCATTAGTTGAGATTCTTGAACTTTTCTATAAAAAGAAGATTCTTTCGAAGTCAAATACAAATTATTTATGGAAGTTGATGGTAGAAACTACCACAGGGCCTAAAAGAATAAAAGGGCTGCTTCCATCTGAAACCATCGTTGCCCATAAAACGGGTAGTTCTGGGAAAAGCAAAAGCGGTATTTCAGCCGCTGTGAACGATGTTGGTATTATAAAACTTCCAAATGGACAGAGTATTGCAATTGCAGTTTTTATTACAAATGCAAAAGTCGATGATGAGGTTAGCGAGAATGTTATTGCAAGGATTTCTAAAGCAACGTATGATTATTACTCCAAAAATACCAAGAAATAAAAAACATAGATTTCTTACACAATCATTACTCTAGGTAAGTATACCCATACAACCCAGATCTATAGTTCGAAAGGAATTCTTTGCCCTCTTCTAAGGTTATTATTCCTGCTTTAACAGAGCTGGTTACCCAAGTTTCAACGGTACGAACCATTTTCTTGGAATTATACTGTACATAATCCAATACTTCAGCAACCGTTTCGCCATCGATAATTTGATCGATCTTATAACCATTCTCATCAACTGAGACGTGAACAGCATTAGTGTCGCCGAAAAGATTATGCAAGTCACCTAAAATCTCCTGGTAAGCACCAACAAGGAAAACACCCATATAGTATGGTTCTTTACCCCTTAATGAATGAACTGGTAGGTTGTATGCAGAGTTACGAGTTGTAATAAAATTATCGATTTTCCCATCCGAATCGCAGGTAATATCTTGAATTGTTGCCGAACGGGTGGGCTGTTCATCAAGTCGATGAATAGGCATTATTGGGAATATTTGATCTATTGCCCAAGAATCGGGTAACGATTGGAAAAGTGAAAAATTACAGAAATATTTATCGGAAAGCATTTTTGATAGCTGGCGTAAATCATCAGGCACATGCTTTGTTTGATTTGATATCTGAAAAACCTCACGTGCAATCGACCAAAATAGACGTTCGATTTGAGCCCTCGTTTTTAGGTCTATAAGTCCTAGGCTAAATCTGTCGAGTGCTTCCTCACGAATTTGCTGCGCATCGTGCCATGTTTCGAGCAATCGAGGTTGGTTCAGAGTATCCCAAAGCATATATAACTCCTTAACCAATTCGTGATCTTGATCGTTAACTGTTTCTTCATTATCCCACTCAGGTAAAGTAGAAGTTTCAAGCACTTCGAAAATGAGCACTGAATGATGAGCTGTTAATGAACGACCAGATTCAGTAATAATATTTGGATGTGGGATGCCATTTTTATTGCTGGCATCAACAAACGTACTAATTGAGTCGTTCACATACTCCTGAATGGAGTAGTTAATGCTACTCTCGCTATTCGATGATTTTGTTCCATCATAATCAACACCTAAACCTCCACCAATATCAACGAATTCAACCTTAAATCCCATTTTCCAAAGTTGAACGTAAAAGTGTGAGGCTTCGCGAAGTGCAATCTTAATACGCCTAATTTTGGTTACTTGACTACCGATATGGAAATGTATAAGACGCAAACAATCATGCATTTTATTTTTATCGATGTAATCAAGAGCTTCCAGCAGCTCACTTGATGTTAAACCGAACTTACTAACATCACCACCGGAATCTTCCCATTTACCGCTACCAGAACTGGCAAGTTTTACCCTAATTCCAATATTGGGTTTAATTTTTAACCGTTTTGATATTGTATTAATGAGCTTTAGCTCATTTAATTTTTCAACAACAAGGAAAATGCGTTTACCCATTTTCTGGGCGAGTAGTGCTAGTTCAATATAGTCCTCATCCTTATAACCATTGCAAATAATTAACGATTCAGGATCCGTGTTGATTGCAATTACAGCATGCAACTCTGGTTTTGATCCTGCCTCAAGGCCAATATTGAATTTTTTCCCATGGCTCACAATCTCTTCAACCACAGGGCGCATTTGGTTTACCTTAATTGGGTATATGATAAAGTTTTGCGCTTTATAGTCGTACTCCTCAGCAGCTGATTTGAAACAGCTCGAAACGGAAATAATTCTATCATCGAGAATATCTGGAAATCGAATTAACATTGGTGCAGAAACATCGGAAAGCATTAACTCATCAAGGAGCTCCTTTAAATCAACGGAACATCCATTTTTTTGCGGAGTTACTGTAACGTTTCCTTTGTCATTAATAGAAAAGTAATCAACACCCCAACCATGAATATTATAAAGTTCTGCGGAGTCATCAATTTTCCATTTTCTCATGATTGCACTTGTGTTAAGGGTTAATGATTTTCTTTTTGAAAAATTATGCGAATATATTTAATGTTGAGAAATATTAAGCTATAATCATCAGCTCATTATGCCCTGATTTTAATTTATTTTTGTTTTGGAGGATTATTTGTTTCGATGATTCAGAAAAATGCCAGCAAATCTCACAAAATTCAACTGTATTGTGATTTTAAAAATGTATGTGTTTTGAGATTAGGCAAATTTGTATGAGGCTATTTCTTACTGAATCCCCAAATAGATAAATTAACATTTGATTCAACTTTTTTTTGTATGCTTTCAGGGAGATATTGATAAAAATCGAGATTGGTATAGTTTTCAACGCTATCAATCGGTACGGCAAATTGATATAATGGATCATCAACCTTTTTATTCGGAAATATAAAGCCAATCCCCTCATACGAAGAATTGTGGTATTCAACTATAACTTTATAGAAATGACCTGGGATTGTAACGCTATCGGGGCCAATTTTACCTATGTTATCATTAAAAACTGGGCCTGAGTATATTTTAACAGAATCGAATTCTACAGCCCATCCACGAACTTTCTCCTCAAGTTTCTTCCATGTTCCGCGGTTAAACGATGGAAACTGTGGACAGACATTACTAAAATAGAATGTTTCCTTCATTGCTACGCTCGACCAACTCATATCGGCTGCAGGAACCATGTGACCTTTATCGTAATGAGATCCTTTATAATCAATATTGAAATCGGTTTTTGTTGATATCAAAGGATCGGCGGTAAACTTGTTTGTACGAGGCTCCTTGCCTCCAACATTCTCCTTTTTAAGGCTATAGCAAACCCATGCAGGTTGATCGTTTGCTTGGCTATAGGCAAGTGTGTAATATTTATGCTTAACTACCTGATATTTTTCACTTTGTTTAAGATTTGCTTGAACCATTATTTTATTGCTATCCATTTTCGGTTTCGATTTACGGTTTGTCAGAAAGTAAACGGTAGCACCAATAACCGCAATAATTAGAAGGAATATCAATATTTTTTTGCCCATATTATTTAACAGTTTCAAAAATTTATATCAACCACTACTCTGCTAATTTAAACCTTAACCTAACAATTCCCTCATTATAATCAGATGAAAGAATAGAGAAAACACCAATCTCGGAAGTGTTTTTAACGTGAGGGCCAATACATGCGCAAGCATCATAATCTCCAATTCGTATTACACGAATACTATCGGGTGCATCGACGGGTAATTTCGATAAATCGAGAAAGTTTGCTGCCTCCAATTTGGTTACAAAACCCTCAGTAACATCTAACTTACTATTAATAATGCTGTTTACCTGTGTTTCAATCTCTTTGATTTCAGCATCCGTTAAACTCCTTCCAATCCGATAATCGCATTTTGATTTTTTACGCTCAATATGGCTATTGAAAGATCTTCCACAAGCAAACATTCTCACCATGGTTTGATTCAAAATATGCTCGGCAGTGTGCATTCGTGGATCGTAATTTTTTTCGCTCATATATTTATCTCTTTGTACTTGTTGGGTTCACGCAAAGTCGCAAGGTACGCCAAGAGAGAAAAACTAGAAAATTTTCTCTTTGCGAATAAATATTAGGTTAAGCTAGGTATAGTCGAACCATGCTACTTCCGCTAATTTTGGTGATGTTCTTAATTCAACTTATCTTCTTTGCGGCTTTGTGTGAAATATCTTTCGTTGGCTAACCCTACACCTCAATCTTAAATACAACCTTCCTAATCATTACTTCCCCAATAAGCGGTGCATGGCAATCGTTAGGGAAAAAGATTGCAAAGTGTCCTGCTGGAACATTGAAATAGGAGAGGGGATTATCATTGTAAAAAATGATATCCTTCTCGGTATCAAATAGCCCTTTAGGGCTTTTACAATCGGCACGGTTGTTCCATCCCATAGTTTCATTGCCTTCTAGGCAAACCTGAATATCGATATAGCGGTTATGCGCCTCAAGGAGTGCATTCTCCTTTGTGCGTGCGCTATCAAGCGCAGGAATGGCAAATAGCTTTTCGCCATCAATATAAATTCTTTCGCCCGGTTTATCAAAGGCATTGGTTTTTAAAGCCTTTTCAACCTTTTCAAAAAGAGGATGAAGTCCTAGATATAAGTGAAAGTCGTTTAAAGATGCAGTTACCATTTTTTGTGGCAAAGATAGAAAATTGTAATAATGGAATGATTAAAATAGGAAAGAGTGGTAGAGCCAGCTTTGGTCTACCACTCTTTTGATTTATAATTAAAATTTATAGATATAACCAATGGCGATACTTTGCACCTTGCCCTTTTTATGCATTAGGCTATGTCTTTGTCCAATTATTGTCACAGGTTACACTCAATTTGGATATGGTTGACTTCGGCTCACCAAAGATTAATTGGGAATAGATGCTTAGCTGGGGGCGATCGAAATCAATTATCACACCCATAGTTTTGAATTCTCATTAAAATAGTATCCTTCTCATTTTTATATTTAAAATATTGTTTCTCTGTCCATGTTTTTCCCTCCTGAGGTAATTGAATGTCTGACCAATTTGTATTAAATATATCAGGTATTGGGTTTAAATATTGTTTTAGTTTTTTTCTACATTTTATTTCTTCTTTAAACTTAAGATTACCGACTATTGTTGAAGTCGTGCCTGATAAAGTACTAGTTATTTGAGTAATTACTGCGGCTGTTGATATTGGTACAACTAAACTAATAATAGTACCTCCAGCCCCACAGACCAAACCTCCAATCCAAGTCCCATTATAATAGTGCTTAATATTTTTTAATCTCTTATTATTATTTTCAATTTCTTTCATTATTAAACTAATGAATTTGTCACGATCATCTTTAATTACGATTCTAGAGAAATCTCCATTTGTACTAATATAAACGCTAATATTTTCAATACAACCATTGCCATCTTTAACACTTAAAATATAATTACCATCAGAAAGATTTGTAAAGGTTGAATTATTTGTAAAGTCCTTCTGATTAATACTAAATACGTAGGGAGATATACCTCCAATCACATTCATCACAATTTTACCATCATTTGCTCCAAGCATTGTAACTGGTGTTGAAATTGCATTAAGGTTGATTTTTGGGGATGATTTAATCGTTATATTTTTTTCCAATGTGCAATTTAGCGCATCTTTAACGACAACTGTATATGCTCCTTCCTTTAATTTATTGAAATTATTAGAGGAGGAAAAATTTTCAATAAAATTATTTGTTTGATCTTTTAACCCAAACAAAAGTGGGGGATCTCCGTTTACAACCTGTACATTAATTTCACCATTTTGATAACTACTACATGTTATATCTTTAAAAGATGTTGTAAAATCAAGTTTTGACTTAACTTTAATTGTAATAGTCGTTTTATTTATAATTCCTAAGGAATCTTTTGAATATAAATTATATTCCCCCTCGGATAGGTTGATATAACTTGTATTTGTGGAAAAAGCATTATTGTTTAGAGCAAATTCTAGTCTTTTAAATTTAGGTATAATAATTATTGAGCCATTCTTCGCTTCTTTACAAGTTACATCATTACTTTGAACATCAAAGTTAATATTTTGTGATAAACCATAATAGGTTACTATGGTATTCAAAAATATTATCAGCAAATAAATTTTCTTTTTCATAATAGAGATTTGTAATTTAGGTTATTGATGATCAATAAAATTGAATAGATTTGGATGAATCTTTAACCACTGTCTACTCTAATCCTTTGCCCTAAAATCTAGGAAAAACATTTCAAGAATTTTTTTCGTTCGTACTGAGATAATGGTTAATTATCATTAACGGTCGCTAACGGACGTGTTTAAGTTGTTGTGCCTGGCTCCCTTTGCAGAAATTTATCATTAGAATTTGTAAAAACATTCTTTAGCAGATACCCAATTACAGCAGCGATACTTGTCATCAAAACTGGTTTAAGGAGATCCCATGTTGGTGGTGTATCTGTTTGCAGTAGTTGGTAAATACCTGTTAGTAATGCTGTGATGAATGTTAGAATGATAGCTTTTACTATATCCTTAGCATCAAGTTTTAAGAATTTTGATTTCATGGTTTTTTAATATTAATGATCCGTTAATACTTAAGTTTTTTTCTTGCTAGCACAGAATTAGTGGTTTTGTACATAATTGTTGCATTGTTTTGCCTCTCAGTTGCATCTGAGAATAGAAACTCAATTACTTATCTACTAATAGTGACAGCCATATTAGTAATCTACTTCCTGTTTTCATTTATTAAAGTTTAAGGTTTATAATTATCGATTCAATTAAACATTACAAAGTTCCCCCAAAACCCAGCGCATATCAACGTGAAAAACATGGATTTGTATCTGTATTTACCCCTTGAATTGTACCGTGATTTCACCCACCTGTAAAAGGGAAATCACCTGAAAATGTGAGATGAAACTTGATTAATTAGTTTTTATACAGCCTATTATGTGAATGAGTGTTTTAGTAACCTTTTTTAATGTATTGACATTGTGATGGATTGAAGTAAATTTGGGTTACAGTTAACCAATTCACTAATCTAAATATGGAATGGTATGAAAACAAAACTTATGAAAACAAAACCATTGGGTTATGTCTTGAAGTCTGATGGTACAGACAAAAGAATTTTTCAAAAGGAAATTCATTATAATCATGATATTGAGATAGTACATTCGGGTTATGCTTCACCCATAACAGAATCGGTTGCTCAGGTCTTGATAAATAATTTTCGGAAGACACCAAGTAGTCCCAATGCTGATAATATAGGTGTAATTTTTGCTATTAAGGATTTATTAAGCATTTTTCATCAGAAAGACTGTACTGGTGTATCTTTTTATTTTGCTAGAAGGAGGGTAGAGGATTTTGATCAGGAATTGAGTGCGAGCATCAAACCAGGAATAACATTAGTTGCTGTAGGAAGCAAAATTGATGAATCCGATATAATGACCAACTTGACAGGACGCCTTGGCGCAGGTTTAAATGGAAGTGGAAATATTAATGGTTTTCCTGAAGATATTGGTGTCGAGCCAGTTCAAAATGGTATTATTATGGAAATGGTTCCGCCTATAAGGGACAATGTAAAAGATCTTATTGAATTACTTGGTGAAAAGATCGTAGGTGAGATGGTGGAGTATTTCATAAAACATAATGAAGAATTCGTGAAGGACTGTTTAAGAAATAAATAACTTTATCCTAAGTTACTTTTCATATTTCTGCATAGTTGTATAATACACTGAGAAATTGCATCAGCCTATTGTTATTCTCCAAATACACCTTGCCAAAGCTCAAAAAAATCAGTGTATTATATGTTCAAGGCTTGGACTTCCTCCCCTCAAACAGAGCCATCCTTGTTTAAAGTGAGGATTTCTTCACTTCAAACAAGGAATTCCTCACTTTTTTATAGGAATTTCCTGTTTGCGATTAGGATTTCCTCCCTTTTAGCAAGGAATTCCTTGTTCAGAGTGAGGAATTCCTTGTTTTGAGGTAGGATATCCTACCCTGAAGTGAGGATTTCCTATCTTGGAGTATCAAATTCTTAGCTTAGAGGAAAGTTATCCGACCAAAAAGCTATGAAAAGCCCCTCAAAGAGCAGTATAGGCTACTTAGTCTCTGGCACAACGTTATTTGTCTTAGCCTTAACAGCAAACCGTAATTGCAAATCGTCATAAACCCCTTTCATCCCGGGTACGCCAGTCTTAGCTGCACTCTTAACGGCGTTATAAAAGATAAGGGCAGAGGAATACGCCTCACTACCGGCTAACACGGTACTATCGTCTAATTTTTCCACTAGCTGCTGTAGGGGGATTAATACCTTATTGATGTTGGTAACGGCCTGAACATCCTTCTCGAATTCGGCTACATCAAGGAACGGGGGAACTACCTTGGGGTTTTGCTTTGAGTACTCCAGCGCTTTGCTCACAAACGCCAAAGTTTTATCGCCCATCTTGGGGAGCGATTTACGATCTTCAACCGTAAGGTTAATTAGGTTTGGTAATTGCTGCTCAATTGTGGCAATTGCAGCGTTAATGGCTTCAATGGCTTCTTTACTAATTGTAATCGAAATTTTGTTTTCCATAGATGTTTTTGTTTTTGAGTTTATAATTAATACCAATTTGGTATGTTATTATTCAATATTGTAGACTTGACAATTTAGTTATTAACGCTTCCAGTTCAAACGGGGGTTAACCTAGCAGGGCTCAAAGGTTCTGCCAGCGTTTAATGGATATTAATTCAAAAGTATTGATTCATGTATTCAGATTATTTTGACCATTTCGATTATAGTTTTAAAAAATTATTTTGCATTAAACTTAACACAATTTTTCTCGAAAACAAAACCCATATCAAAATGAAATATCCACTATAATAGCCTTAGCACAAACATGAATGACTGCCCTATGGATGTTCCATCCGCACCTTTTGAAACAATAAAAATAGGCAGATGAAAAACACTAATTTATGTCTGTATTTACCCCTCGAATTGTACCGTGTTTTCACCCATCTACAAAAAGTAAAATCACCTGAAATTATGATGTAAAATTAAAGTAATTAGTTTTTATACAGCCTATTAAGTAAGCGAATGTTTTGGAGTCGTTTTTTATTGTATTGACATTGTGATTGATTGGAGTAAATTTGGGTTACAGTTAATCTCAAGTTAGTAATAAAAAGACACAACTATGAAAAAGAATTCTACAAAGCATGGTTTTAGACTTGCCGCAGACAACAGGATTAAGCAAGACGTATTAAACTATGAAGAAGAAATTGATAATTCAATTGTCTGTTCCTTCGGAGTCCCAATTACTGAAAGTGTTGCAAAGAAAATGATTCAGAATTACTGGGATGATTTAGAAGAAGGAAGAGACAATGAAAAAGAAGTAGCGTTCACATTTGGTAGAAAAGCATTGCTATCTATTTTATCGCAAAGTGAATGTGAAGGAATTCGATTTTACTATGCTAAAAAGAAATCAGATGATTACATTCCACCCTCTGATATTGGGAATATAGATGCCGGTGTCTCTTTGGTTGCAATAGGTGTTAATAAAAAATTTGACATCGCTACTACAGAAAAAGAATATATAGTGAAACGCCTTAGACCAAATAAACCAGTTACTTTCATGACTGAAAGTGAAAGTGAAACTGGGCAAATTTTTGAAATGGTTCCTCCAATAAAATTAGGATTCTTTTTAAATAGAGATAAAATTAGAATTAGCGAATATTATGAAGAATTGGCACAAATTATACAGGAGTTCTTTAATAAGAAAAAATAATCCCAATAAAATCTCTACCTTTCAGAAGAATAGCCCCAAACCCTATTCTTCTGAATTTCTATTTAAAATGCGAATAAAATGCGAAACATCTACTTAACCATCCTTTTCATAAGCCTTGTCCTAAGCATCTTTAGCTACAAAAAGGACAAGGCTTTATACCTTTTCCCGTTCCTGCTTTCGGCTGCTTTGCTGTCGGATATTGGGGCATCGGTATTAAACCACTTTAAGATAAACTACTTTTTTTTATACCATATCTACCTACCCATTGAGTACTCGCTTTTGGCGTACTATTTTTACCTTACTCTCCGCAATATTCTGGTTAAAAAGATAGTGCTCTACTCAATTCCTTTATTTATTATATTTAGCTTAATGTTTTCGTTAAAGGTTGTGATAATAAGTAAATACCCAAATTTTCAAACAATTATTGAATGTTTGCTCCTTGTAACCTGGGCAACTATGGCTATTTTTACTATCGAAGTAAAGGAGGATGTTAGTATTCTATCACTGCCTGTATTTTGGATATGTGTGGCAATTTTAGTTTACCAATGTGGAGTTTTTACTTTTACAGGGGTGTTTAATTTTTTATTGGATACAAAACCAGAGCTTTTGGATAAAATCAAACCTTATCAAATAGTATTAAATTGCATAATTTATATATTATACTCTATAGCTTTTGTATGTTCACACAGGATAAAGAAATACTCTTAGCCTTTATTGCCAGTACGTTCCTAATGGTTTTCCTTGTGATCATCATTATTGTTGCTATTGTGCGATATCAGAATCGATTGAGAAAGCACTCTCAGGAGATTAGTAAATTAAGCATTCAATACCAGGAGGAAATTGTTAAAGTACAAATCGAGAACGAGGAGCAAACCCTTAATAGGATTTCGCAGGAAATACACGATAATATAGGACAGATACTATCGTTGGTTAAGCTTAACCTGAATACGGTTAAGGTTGAGATGTGCGATGCGAAAACTCAAAATAAGATTGAGGGAACAAAAGAGCTCGTCTCAAAGGCTATCAACGATTTACGTCAGCTATCAAAATCTTTAAATTCTATCCACCTTTCGCAGCAATACCTATCCGATTCAATAAAGCAGGAGCTTGAGACCATTAACCGAACTGAAGAATTTACCACAGAGCTTGTTCTCCGTGGTGATGAGAGAACCTTCGAATCGCAGAAACAGCTTATTATTTTTAGGATTATTCAGGAAACCCTGAATAACATTGTTAAACATGCCAAAGCAAAGGTTATTAGGGTTGAGGTGGAGTATGGGTTGGAATTCTTTACCATTAAGGTAATTGATGATGGGATTGGCTTTGATTTATCATCGCTGAATTTAATTAATGGGAAGGATAGGGGAACGGGGTTAAGCAATATTAGCTACAGAGCAAAACTTATTGGTGCATCATTAGATATCGATAGCCAGAAGGGTAAAGGAACTGCAATTACACTAAATATGCCATGCTAAAGGAATTATATTATGACATTTGCAAAAAAAATTAACGTAGTACTTGTTGACGATCATACCCTTTTCCGCAAGGGGATGGTTGAACTGGTAAATAATTTTGAGAATTTCAATGTTGTTTGGGAAGCCAGCAATGGCAAGGAGTTTATAAAAAACCTCCGGATGCTTTCAGTTCCAGATATTGTTCTTTTGGATATGGCTATGCCCGAGATGGATGGCTATGAAACGGCTTTATGGATTAAAAAGAAGTACCCTGAAATTAAAATACTTGTTCTCTCGATGTTCGATCAGGAGGGGGCTATAATCAAGATGCTGAAAACGGGTGTAAACGGGTATGTGCTTAAAGATGCCGATCCAATTGAGCTGAACACCGCATTGTGTAACATCGTTGATAAGGGTTTTTACTACTCCGATTTGGTTAGCGGCACAATGGCAAATAGCATAAAAGGCTCATCCAATGAGGTTGAGACCGTAAAACTTAATGATAAGGAGATTCAGTTCCTAGAGCTTGTTTGTAGCGAGATGACCTATAAGGAGATAGCCGATAAGATGTTTCTGAGTGCAAGAACTATTGATGGATATAGAGATTCCTTGTTCGAAAAACTCTCGGTTAAAAGTAGGGTTGGGCTGGTGCTTTATGCAATAAAGAATGGATATATTAAACTGTGATGCTGTGAGGTTGATGCTGTGGTGCTGTGAGGGTGTTTTGCTGTGGGGCTGTGAGGCTGTGATGTTGTATTAATGTGTTGCTGTTTTACTGTGATGCTGTGGGTAGTTATTGGCGGAATTCTGAAGTAATGAAGAATTTTCATCGTCCATAAAAAGTTCCGTAGGAACGAAATATTTGTAGAAAATAAATAATGTCAAAAATTAAGCTCCGTAGGAGCGATATATAAATCAGCAAACTTAGCGTTCATTGCGGGCTTAGCATGAAACTCTTCTATTTTAGGCCTTTGTTAAAATAAATATCACCTAAGATGCAAACCTAGTTTCAATCATCCACACCCATTATCACATTTTGATATAATTAATCGCAATTTGCGATAGGCTAAGTAGTATGCACCAGTTTGTAGGTTTATTTTTCTGCTTTCGCCCTTTAGGGCAAAGGGTAAGAAAGCAGAAATAACCTAATCGGTTAGAGGAGATCTAAAATGATTTTAAAAACTCACCATCAATAATGAATAGTTTTACACCATTCTCAGTGGTTGAGCGATGGCTACTCAAATCATCAGAAACAATGTATGACATTCCTTTGGTCAACATGTGTTTGCTTCCATCCTTTAGGTCCGATACCATTTCACCCTCAAGACAGTAGATAATATGCCCTTTCTGACACCAATGATCGGCAACATAACCGGCTGAATATTCCACCATCCTTACCCGAATATTGCCGAATTGTTGTGTTTGCCAGTAGGCCTCACCCGTTTCGCCTTTATGCACGGTTGTTGGAACACTGCTCCAATCAGTTGTTTGAAAAGAAATTTGATTCATGTTATAGGTTTTAGTGGTTAATTAGTTGTGGTTTTTGTACAAATAGTTCTACGAAGAATGAAACATTTTGTTATAAATTTAATCAAATTTGATACACAATTTTGGGAGATAATCTGGAATCTGGCGTATTTTGTGTATTCACTGTAAGGCATAACAAGTTGTTTGATATTACATAGCTTTGATAACGAATGGTCACTTTGGTTTATTATACATATTAAGATCTGTTTTCTCCATCCATTTTTCTGGATTCGCAATATTTGTCCAACCAAATTTCTTATAAAGTTCATGCGCATCTCTAGTTAAAAGTACCCAACGTCTGAGCCCTTGTAAATTAGGATGCGATATAATCTTTTCCATTAACCATTTAGAGAGCCCTTGTCCACGAAATTCTTCTAAAACAAAAACATCTCCTAAATAGGCAATTGTGGAAAAATCAGTAATTATTCGTGCGTACCCAACTTGTTTATCTTTATAGAAGAGCCCAAAATTGAGAGAGTTATCAGCAGAAGTTTTTACCCTATCGAAGGGAATATTTTTACACCAATAGGCTTCGTTGGATAGGTAGTTGTGTATTACCGAAAGATCCATTTTAGTTCTATCGGTTGTGATGGTAAAATCACCTTTCGTTTCAGTAAAAATTTCCATAGTTTTTCACTTTTCACTTTCCATTTTTCACTTTCCACTGTCATTTATTATCTACAAACTCCCTCACTGTTTGAGCAAGACTCTTAATTCCCATATCTATTTGTGGAATAGAAGGGAACGAGTAGTTTAAACGCAGCGTATTCTGCCCCGTTCCATTGCAATGGAATGGCTTGCCAATAACATAAACAACATTGTTTGCAGCAGCTATTTTTAGCATCTCCTTTGTATCGATATTCTCAGGAAACGTTAACCAAAGGAACATACCCCCAGTTGGTTTCGACCATTTTACGTACTCGGGCATAAACTCTGCAAGCGAGCTGAGCATGCTTGCATTCTTTTTGATATAAAGTGCAATAGCTTGTTTAATAGTCTCTTTCATTCTGCCTTCTCTGATAAAGCGTGCAATAATCAGCTGGTTGAACGATGGTGAGCAAAGATCTACCGATTGTTTCATCAACGCTAACTTTTCAATAATCTCCTTTTGTGCTGTAATCCAGCCCAATCGCATACCGGGAAAAAGCATTTTGGAGAAGGTTTTTAGCTGAATAACCCCTTCGCCGTTCGATAGTGTCCATAAGCTGGGAAAAGTTACCCCATTGAAAGTGATTTCGCGGTAAGGCGAATCTTCAACAATTGGTACTTCCCAATGTGATGCTATTTCGATTAGCTTCTTCCTTTTTGCAAGGCTCATCACAATGCCCGATGGATTCTGATAATCGGGGATTGTATAGATAAAGCGAACCTTTATCTTTTTACTGGACTTATCTTTCAACACCTCTTCTAGCTGATCCAAATCCATACCATCGTCCAGCATACGGATTCCATTCATCGATGCACCTGCCCGTTCAAATGCCTGAATGGCTCCGATGTAGGAGGGTAACTCCATGATAATCTCGGAATCTTTATCAACCATCACCAGCGATATCAAATCGAGTCCCTGTTGAGATGATGACGTAACGCAGATTTGTTCCGTTGTAGCTTTCTCCTCAAAATTGGCCATGTGTTCAACCAGAGCATCAATCATCTCTGGTTCTCCAGGCGTTGGGCCATACTGTAATGCCAATAATCCCTTCTCGTTGAGTACTTCTTTTGTAATTCGAGTGATATCATCGAGAGGGAAGAGGCTTGGATCGGGCAAACCGCCTGCAAATGATATTATTCCTTCTTTTCGTGTGTATTTTAAGAGCTCTCGGATTTCTGATCCTTTCACTCTTCCTGCAAACTCTGAATAGGTAATCTGCATAGTTTTTTTTACAAAATTATTCCATAATTGTATGAGCGAAAACATCCAATTTATAGCTATTTTTACTCAACCAATATTTGTAAGCTATGTTACTTTCAATTGATAAGAGTAAAGGTGAAACGATATTCGATCAGCTAGTAAATCAAATAAAATCGCTTATTGAATCGGGCGATTTACAGGAGGGTTTTCAGATGCCATCAACAAGGCAGCTTGGGATATCGCTTGGAGTTAACCGTTCAACGGTTATAAGGGCTTACGAGGAGCTGTGGGCATTGGGATACATCGAGAGTACGCCCGGCTCGTATACGAAGGTACGGAAACGAAAGAGCTTGAATAAGGATATTTCGCCAGTAAGCCACGGTGAGATATTTTGGGACGACATACTTAAAGAGGCGTATAAACCCGATTACGTGAAATTAGAAAGATTTTCTCAATTGGTAAGGGAGGAAAATGAGCATCTTATCAGCTTTAATAGGCTTGAACCAGACTCCAGGCTTATTGATGTTCGGTTGATTAATAATTGCATTAGGGAGTCAATTTCCGATTCGGACAAACAGATTTTTAGCTACTGTAATCCACGTGGTTACGAACTGTTGAGGCGTTCAATAGTATCGCACATGAGATTGCATGGTGTAAATTCAAAGGATGAGAACATCCTTATAACCAATGGTTCTCAAAACTCATTACAGCTTATTTTTCAAACATTTATAACAAAAGATGATTACGTTGCGGCAGAATCGCCAACCTACTCGATGCTAATTCCGCTGATTAAGTACTATGGATGTAAGATTCTTGAGATTCCCGTTACGGAAAGCGGGATGGATATTGAGGTTTTTAAAAAGCACCTGAAGAAGCATCCCATTAAGATGATTTACACGATGCCAACCTTCCACAACCCAACATCAGTAACCTTACCGCAGGATAAAAGGGAGGAACTCCTTTCGCTTTGCGAAAAACATAAGGTGATAATAATTGAGGATAGCATTGAGGAGGAGATGAAGTACTTTGGAAAGGTGCATCTGCCAATAAAATCAATCGATTCGCACGGGGTTGTAATTTACCTTGGATCGTTCTCAAAGATACTTGCCCCCGGATTCCGTATTGGTTGGATAATTGCTGATAAAGAGTGCGTTAACCGATTAACGGCGCTGAAAACGATGTTCGATTTATCTTCAAACACCTTTAGCCAAATAATGCTATATCACTTCTGCAAATCGGGCTATTACGAGCTGCATATCCGAAAATATTTGAGGGTTTTTCGTAAAAGGATGAAAGTGGCACTTAAGGCACTAAAAACCTATATGCCAGCCGATAAAGTTGTTTGGCAGGAGCCATTAGGCGGATTTTTAATTTGGCTAAAGCTTAATGTTAAAGCGGATAAGATTGACTTAGAGGAGCATTTCCAGAAATTTGGGGTTAAAATTATCGATGGTAGCTCCTTTTTCTATAACCCACCCAAGGAGCACTATTTGCGATTATCAATATCAAAATGCAATGAGGAGGAAATTGAGGAGGGAATGAGGCGAATTGCAAAAGCGTTAGAGGAGTTGACAGTTGAGAGTTGAAAGTGAAAAGTGAAAAGTGGAAAGTTGGAGGAGAGAGTTCAGAATTATCGCAAATTGCGATTATACAGAGAGGAATTGGTAAAGCCCACCTTGCCTGCTCAATTAATAGGTAGAGCCCGCAGAACGGTGTAAATGGTTGATAAGTTTTGAGATTATATACCAAGACTATGGTTTGATAATCGGGGATTGTTTAGTATTTTTGGGATATTGTATAATGGAAATCGTATATGTTTATTTAGATATAGATGAGTGATTATGGAAAGAATGTATGTGTAAATGATTTATGCACAATAATGAAAATGTTTAAGTTTTAAATAAGTGAAAGTGTGAAAGACGTAAATGATAAAAAAGTTGAAAATGACAAAAAAATCTCTTAGAGAAATTATTCTAGCAGAGGGAAAGAGTCGTTGTTACGTTGATGATTGTTACAATACTAACGTAGAATGTCATCATATAATACCAATTAGAGGAAAAAATAAGTGGAATGGTCCCAATGAATACTTAAATCTAATAGGCCTTTGCCCCAATTGTCATCAAAAAGTAACAAACATGGAGCATTTCAACGTATTATCTAAATTAGAACTAGAAAAATTTATTATTGGAGCTAGAAAACAATTTATTTTGGGCAATGTTAAAATTGCATTAAAACTATTTAATTTAGGTGCTTATACTTATTTTATAAATCATTATTATCTAGAATCAGCAAAATTACTCGTAGAATCTATCAATTGTTACAGAGCACTTGGATATAATGATTATATAATGGATTTATTAAATTCCTTACGTTGGATGGAAAATATAAACGAAGAAGGTCATTTAATTATCAATTTTCCTTTGAGTAAAACGACTTTTACATCAACAAAAAAGATTAAATCGGATTTTGAATTGAGTATTTCTTTAAAAAAAGAAAAAATTAGTTTTATTCAATCAAAATATTTTTTATTTAAAAAAAAAATTACAAGAAAGACTTTAACGGAAAATTTACTGAAACAATTAAAAAATATTGAATGTAGATTAGATAATAATAAATATCAAAATTTTTACATCTCGACATTAACAAAATTACAACTTGTAGATTATAAAAATTACAATAAATATAAAGAAATTTTGAATTCATTCAATAATCTTTTTTATTATGGTAACTCATACTTAGCAGGGGCATGGATAAAATATAAAGTTCAAAATAATTCTATCGAAGCTATTAATGATATCGAAAAAGGGCTATCTGTTTCTGACAAAATATCCAATTGGACTTCTGGTGAACTATCCACTCTAAAAGGGATTATTTTATTAGAAGAATTTAAAAATACCACGGATGGGTTTCCTGCTTTATTAAAGGGATATCGTACATTAGAAATTAATGGAATAAATGGTATATCCACTGCATCTATGTGGTATGATTCTGAATTTCTAATAAAACCCTATTTAAAAAAATATATTGATGGGAACGAGATGGCTGAAATGATTATAAATAATGAAGAATTACTGTACATAACACATCCTGAAATTTATAAGGGCGAATGACGCAGATTCCGCATTTTTACTATCTTTAACTTAGTTTTTAACATGGGATAAAATTTGCAGGAAGCAACTCCCAAGCAAATCTAACTACAGGAACATTATGCACATAAAAATCAGAAAATGAAAAAAAATCTAGTAATTCCATTCTTGCTACTTTTTCTTTTGTTGAATCTTAGTTGTCGGAACCAAGTTAAGAATTCGTTACCCTCGAAGAGACAACAGCTTATTAAAATAATCAAAAAAGCAGGATTTTTAAAATTGCCATTAAACTTTGAGGTTCTTGGTAACGGACTAAAAGACAAATATTTATTGGATCATAGAGGTTATGATTCTTTAGTTTTCGGTAAGAGCCTTGGTGGTATATGTGGTTTCTTCCCTGATACAACATTTTATTATTCAGTAGTATTAAATTCTCATGGTTCCGCATTCCCATGGCCCTATATTATGACATTTGATAAAAACGGTAATGAAATTAGCAGTGAAGGAATCTCTGCCTTCCCTGGATGTGTAGATACTCCTATTGAATCAACAAGTTGTTATGATAGTGTTTGGATAGATGTTGACTTCAGAATAAGATCTATTGCAAAGGTGATAGGTAAAATTTATAATCCATCAACAAACAAGGACGAAGACATTTGTAACATGAATAAACTAGATGGTTACATAGATAAGAATGGGAAAATATATATAAATAAAAGTGACGTAATTTTGTGTGATAAATAAAAAAACGAGGCATAACACAGACGATATAATTAATGGGCATGTCACAAGTTTTACTCCCCATTTGGCGTAGATTAGCAAAGCGCATCTACCTCATCTTTAAATAGCGGTTTCTAACCGCACCAAATTCCTAGTTAAGTAAAGAATATACTGCAACTAACATGTGGTTTTTACTGGGATTGAGATGCAAAAACGTTTTTTATTACTCTGAAACTAAATGATGAATATTTTAACTCAAAAAAGAACGACGATGGACACAAATAGGATTAGAAATGCTAAGAACTTTGATGAGTTATTAGACATTAAGTACGGAAAGATTGGTACTGAAAAGCGCAACGAATTTGAAGAGAAAGTTCAATACTTTGTAATTAGCGAAATGCTTAAAGATGCTAGGAAGGAAGCGCATATGACCCAAGAGCAGCTTGCAGAGAAAGTTGGAACGAAGAAAAGTTATATATCACGGCTTGAAAATGGTAAATGCGACATTCAACTTTCTACACTATACAGGATATTTGAATTTGGGCTTGGAAAAAGAATTAACCTGACAATTGGATAAATCAAAAACGCCTATTTCTAATTAGTGTATTTATTGACTTTGCCGAATTCGCTCAAATCGCTCAGTTAACGAAACGCATCTACCTCATCAAATAAACACCAGAGTTCCTAACTTTTAAAAAAATAGGAACTCATATTATAAAAACATAATTCCAAACTATCGCATTTTGCGATACCCCGCCAAAGCACCAGACTCCTCACAACTCTCCACTTTCAACTTTCCTCTGTCAACTAACAAATTACTATCTTTACGCAAACTTTTGCAATGAAACTTGTAACCGATATTAATATTCCATACCTAAAAGGGGTTTTCGAACCTTTTTTCGATGAGGTTTTATATCTACCCGGAAACAATATCAATCGGGAGATTGTAAAGGATGCCGATGCGCTTCTTATAAGAACCAGAACTAATTGCAATGCAGAACTACTTGAGGGTTCAAAGGTGAAATTCATAGGTTCTGCTACAATTGGGTACGACCATATCGATACAAATTACTGCGATAAAAAGGGTATTGTTTGGGCAACCGCTCCAGGTTGTAACTCTGGTGGGGTTTTGCAATGGGTGGTTTGTGCGCTTTTACAATTATCGCAAACCAAAAACTTCCCTTTAAAAGGTAAAACGCTAGGAGTTGTTGGGGTTGGGAATGTTGGTAGCAAAATTGCTAAAGCGGGTGAGGCTTTGGGAATGAACGTATTGTGCTGTGATCCGCCTCGTAAAAGGAATGAGAATCTCTCAGAATTTGTCGACTTTGCAACAATCACACAAAAGTCCGATATCATTACGTTTCATGTACCACTGAATCATTCTGGTACAGATGCTACCTATTATATGGCAAATGATAATTTTTTTGAAGTGATTAACCCGAACGTAATCATCATAAATTCATCTAGGGGCGAGGTTGTTGAAACATCAAGTTTGGTGAAGGCTATTAAATCGGGTAAAATTATTGCTTCGGCGTTGGATGTTTGGGAGGGCGAACCAAAAGTATCACCGGAAATCATTAAATATATTGATATTGCCACTCCGCATATTGCCGGTTACTCCCTCGAAGGTAAGGTCAACGGCACAAAGATGGTGGTGGATGCTTTAAGCAAATATTTTGGTTTGGGATTAGAGCCTTGGTGCCCAACCCCAGATCCAACAAGTAGTAAAATTATACTTGATTCGTTTGTTGATTTAGAAAGTACCGTAGCAAAAACGTATAATATTACTAATGACGATAAGGCATTCAGAAATAATCCAGACGATTTTGAGAAGATAAGAAACGAATACAATTTTAGACGTGAGTTTTCGGCTTATGAGTTACCGAGTATTAGTTTTATTAAAGAGTTGAAAAGTTTAGGATTTAGAGCTAGTAACCAATAACCCAAAGCACTTTATCCTCTTCAATACAACGGTTTATCAATTTATTAAGACCTCTATTAATTCTAATCCATCTGCGAATATATCCACGCCAGTGTTTTTCGTATTCGGAATCTATCTGATTAAACTGATTCATCAGCTCACGACCCATGAATATGCCTGAGAGATATTCCTTAAATTCTTTCTGGCTGTTTATAGCAATTAGCTTTTCAAGATTATCATTCAGTTCGTTCTGTAAAGGAATGAATTTACGGCTATTATACATTGTTTGACCTATAAACTCAAACAGATGGTTGCTCCGTTCAAAACATCCTGCGAAAATGTTAAATAAATTACCGTTGAGGTAAAGCGATTCCTCGTCGCATTTATTATAATTTTCGCTATCGCCAGTTATATTGAATTCGATGAAGTCTATACATTCATCTTTGGTCATCAGTTCAAATTTCATAATCAGGAAATATATGATGTAAATTTTAAAATGCTGGTAAAATCATACTTTCAAATTTACTATATTCCAGCATTAAGGGCAAGGATTTGTTAATAAATAGAACTAAATGTGCATTAATTGAATACTTTTATTCATACAATTAACAATGCTGATGGATAAAATTACTAGGTTTGACGAAAAAAAATGGTAGGGACAATTGTAAATTTTGGAGCGATTATCGTGGGTGGGGCTATAGGTTTGAAATTTAAATCGATATTACCTCAAAGAGTTGTAGATTTACTATTCCAAGTTTTAGGTCTATTCACTTTATATCTTGGTTTTTCAATGGTACTAAAAACTGAACATGCTCTTCTGATTGTTTTTAGCTTGATACTTGGAGCATTAACAGGAGCGTTGCTTGAACTTCAAAAAAGAACCGATAAACTTGGAGATTATCTGCAAAACAGGTTTAACCTGAAAGGGAATAGGTTTTCGGAAGGTTTTATTGTTGCATCCTTGCTATTTTGCATGGGACCAGTGGCAATACTTGGTTCAATAGAGGATGGACTTGGAGGCGAACCAAAACTCCTTTTTATAAAAAGTTTGATGGATGGAATTGCTTCAATTGCCTTTGCTGCATCGTTAGGTGTTGGTGTGATTTTTTCTGCGTTGCCAATACTGATTTATCAGGGAGCAATTACTCTATTGGCAAGTTCATTGGGTGGGAGTTTTAATCAGGTTATGATAACTGAGCTTTCGGCTGTTGGAGGGATACTCTTAGTCGGTATGTCGATTAATATTTTAGATATTAAAAAGATATTTGTAATTGATTTTATTACAGCCTTGATTTACATTGTACCTTTGATTTACTTTTTCGGATAATTTTGTACCATGAGCGATTTTAAAAATGAACATATTAAGGTACTTACCAATCTTTATTTAGGTTTGTATAAGCATCAACCCGATGAAATTGTTTCGTTACCAAAATCGGGTTCTAGCAGGCAGTACTTTCGATTAACTAGCAGCAATAATTCAGTAATTGGTGCCTATAATGCTGATGTAAAAGAGAATATGGCATTTTTTTCTTTAACCCTTCATTTTCTCTCAAAGGGATTAAATGTTCCTAATTTGCTTTCAATCTCTGACAATCAGCAATACTATTTAATTTCCGATTTAGGAGATATTACGCTTTACTTATCGCTTTCTTGCCATTTAGCAAATAGCGAATATAATGAAAAGATGATGGGACATTTTAAATCATCACTAGTTCATCTCGTTCGTTTTCAAGTAGATGGTGCAAACGGTTTAGATTTTAGCAAATGCTACCCAAAGCAGATTTTCGATAGAAGATCGGTGATGTGGGACTTTAACTACTTTAAGTACTCATTTCTAAAACCCACAGGAGTAATTTTCGATGAGGAGATGTTGGAAGATGATTTTGAATCGTTCACCAATTACCTTCTTGATGATGAGATGATTTATTTCCATTACCGTGATTTTCAATCACGTAACATCATGGTAAAGGGTAATGAGCTATTCTTTATCGATTACCAAGGGGGTAGGAAAGGCCCTTGCCTCTATGATGTGGCTTCGTTTTTATATCAGGCTAAGGCTTCAATACCTCAATCGCAAAGGGATTTGCTTTTCGATTTCTACTTAGCGGAGTTGAGTGGTAAGAAAAAGGTAGATGTCAATCTACTAAAGAAACGGTTTCCTGCTTTTGTTCTATTTCGTGTAATTCAAACGCTTGGTGCTTACGGCTATAGGGGTTACTTTGAGGGGAAGGCACATTTTCTACAAAGCATTCCACCTGCAATTGAAAATATTGCTCAAATTCTAAAATCAGATTTTAGTGATTTAAATATCAATTATTTAATCGATGTTTTAAATGAGGTCGTAGAGATTTATCGGTTAAGATTTGAACAAACAGAGTTGCAAGAGGGTTTAACTATTGATATTACAAGTTTTTCGTTAAAGAATGGTTATCCAACCCCGAATGTTGAACATGGTGGCGGTTTTATTTTCGATTGTAGAGCACTTCAAAACCCTGGAAGACTTGCAAAGTATAAAGATTTAACGGGTCTCGATTCACCCGTTGCAGAGTATTTAAAGGCTAGACCCGAGGTTGATATCTTTATGAATAATACTTATGAACTGATTCGGAATGCGGTTGAGAATTACACACAGCGCGGGTTTAAATATATTTCGGTTGGTTTTGGATGCACAGGAGGGCAGCATAGGTCGGTTTACTGTGCAAATCAACTGGCTGATATGTTAAAAGATTTTCCTAAAGTGAATATCAGGATTTCGCATAGGGAGTTAAATAGGAAATAAAAAATTGATTATGTGCAAGAAAGGGAAGAATACCAAAGGGAAAGATGCTCTATATATTTGCAAGAACTGTGGCGGCACATCTAACAAGGAGAAGAAACTTTGTAAACCCACTAAAAATAAGTAAAGGAGTATCTACATGAAAGCAATGATTCTTGCAGCAGGCCTAGGAACAAGGCTAAAACCTTTTACCGATGATAGACCAAAAGCATTGGTTGAGGTTGGTGGTATTACTTTACTTGAGCATACAATTAAAAAACTTGTTGAAAGTGGATTTGATGAGATTATTGTTAATACTCATCATTTTTCGCCGATGTTAATATCGTTTATTCAAAGCAGAGATTTTGGAGCCACCATATACATTTCAGACGAATCGGATAGGCTACTCGATACTGGCGGCGGAATATTCCATGCTGCTAAATTTCTCGATGGTGATGCTCCATTCTTAGTGCATAATGTAGATATTCTTACCGATATTGATTTGAATGGAATCTATCAATCTCACTCCAATTCCAATGCAATAGTAACATTAGCCGTAGGTAAAAGGGAATCGTCAAGGGTGTTTCTGTTCGATAATGAGATGAAGCTTTCTGGTTGGAAAAATAAGCTTACGAATAAGCAGATTATTCCTGATAGTAGCCGCGAATCGCTTACTGAATTTGCATTTGCAGGTATTCATGTTATCAATCCCGAAATATTTAAGTTGACCAAAGCTGTGGGTGCTTTTTCAATTATCGATATCTACTTGAATTTATGTGTTAAGTATATTATTAGTGGATACGATGTTAGCAGTAATTTTGTGGTTGATGTTGGTAAACCCGATAGCATTCCAGTTGCAGAGGAGTTTTTGAAAGGGGAGTTAGAAGGCGGAAGACGGAAGTCAGAAGACCGAAGAAGTTTGAAGTTATAGAATTCAAATCAGTATTAAGCATTAAACTTTGATCTATTACTCATTTATTACCCCTGATCCAATTAGCTCATCATTATCGTACCAAGCGGCAAATTGACCGGCGGTTACACCTCTTTGTGGATTTTTAAAGATTATGTAGATGCCATTTTCACGGCAATGTAATGTAGCCTCCTGCAATGGTTGACGATACCTTATTCTTGCCAACATTTCAATGCTCTCGCCATTTTTTAATGCTCTATCAGGTCTTACCCAATGAACCTCAGATGAGTTAATAAATAACCCTTTACGATATAGCCCAGGGTGTTCTTGGCCCATGCCTGTGTAAACAATGTTGTTTTCTATATCTGTGGATATTACAAACATTGGCTCTGCTTTTCCCCCAATATTCAACCCTTTTCGTTGCCCGATGGTAAAGAATTGTGCCCCTTGATGCTTTCCAATCACCTCTCCATCCTTTTGATTGTAAGTAATTGGCTTTGCCAATGCGCTTAAATCATCAGAACTAGGACTGGTAATATTTGTGTAATAATCCTTATCAACCTCAATGATATTGCCACTCTTAGCGGTCAGTTTCTGTTGCAGAAACACGGGTAAATCAACCTTGCCTACAAAGCATATTCCCTGTGAATCCTTTCTGTCGGCACTTGCAAGGTTTAGCTCAGCGGCAATCCGTCTAACCTCTGGCTTGTGCAGATGCCCTATTGGGAATAGCGATTTTTCAAGCTGACTCTGATTTAGCTGGCATAGGAAATAGCTTTGATCCTTATTGGGATCGAGTCCCGCCAGAAGCCTGTAATAGGTTTTACCGTTTACTACTATCTCTTCCTTCCGGCAGTAATGTCCTGTAGCAACATAATCGACATTCAGGCTAAGAGCAGCCTTCATGAATGCATCAAACTTAATTTCGCGGTTACAAAGTATATCAGGGTTTGGGGTACGACCTTTTGCGTACTCATCAAACATGTAATCCACAACCCGTTTACGGTACTCATCGCTTAGATCAACATACTCAAAAGGAATTTTAAGCTTGCGTGCAACCATTTCGGCAAAATTCCGATCATCATCAAAAGGGCAATCTCCCTGTAAAACGCCAACAGTATCATGCCAGTTCTTCATGAACATACCAATTACCTCATACCCCTGCTCTTTAAGTAGATATGCCGCAACACTAGAGTCTACACCTCCCGATAAACCTACAACAACTCGTTTCATTATTTTTGTTAAGAAGGGGCAAAGTTAGTAATAAAAAAGAGGAGTTGGAAGGATGATTGGGTGGAGGAATGAGTTTATGTTGGTATGGTATTGAGTTCTTGATTTGTTGAATGATTAACGGTTCATGAAATAAAACTGGAACGAATCACCAAATTGCTGATTCGTTCCAGATAAATTTAACTATTTCTTTATGCTATACCGAATTTCTATAAATCAATGAATGTATTGACATGCAAATTACTATTGTTTTTGGATACTAAAGGTTTGATATATTTTAGTTGATTGTATTGTTAAAAAGTACATACCACTTGGTAACTCTTTAATATCAATTTGAATCTCCCTAGATTTACTTGTGATCTTGAATTCTTTTTCAAGAAGTTTTTGACCCAATGCAGTTGATAAAAATATTTTGTAATTACCATCTGCTAAATCATTGGATTTAATGGTCAACAATCCTGTTGTAGGATTAGGATATATTATCATTGGTCTAACATTGTCAATATCATTAATATCAGTAGATGATATTCCTAAACCAGAACATTGAATAGTTGTAGTCCCACTTATAGCAGTAGAGTTAATCGTGATATTACCGCTATAATAAATTGTCGAAATGGGAGAAAATGTAACGATAACATTTAGTGAGTCCCCTGCTCCAATGTTTCCGCTCCAATTTCCACTAAAACCTGACGGATAATTTATTGATAGAACGGTTAACGATGCATTTCCTATATTATTTATTGTTAATGTTTGCTGAGAAGAACTACCTACTTTAACACCACCAAAGTTTAAATTACCACTTAAACTGATTGCTGGAGTTGGAGCAACGGAACCTGTTCCTGAACATGTAATAGCATTGGTACCACTAGTTGCGTTTGAGTTTACAGTTATGTTGCCACTATAAGAAGTAACTGTTGTTGGTGCAAATGTAACAGTAACATTTAGTGAGTCTCCTGCTCCAATGTTTCCGCTCCAGTTTCCACTAAAACCTGATGGATAATTTATTGATGAAACGGTTAATGTAGCATCTCCTATATTATTTATTGTTAGCATTCGCTGAGATGAACTGCTAATAGGTATACTACCAAAACTTAAATTACCACTTACATTTATTACTGGATTTGCATTCGATGTTATTGTAAAAGAACTATTGCTAAAATCAGAAACACTACCGCTCATAGCGCTAATACCAATTTTATAATCACTACCATTCGTCAGATTCGAAGGCGGGTTAAAGGAGTATGTGCCTGTATTCGAAGCACTGGCTGCCAGTTGTAAAACATTTGAGCCATTTTTATATAAGTCAATCTGAATATTGCCTGTAATATTTGAGCTGTTCCATGTGATATTGTAGTTAGAGCCTTTATAGAGCGTTTCTCCCCCATTAGGGTATGTAACTGTAAGTGGCAATTGTCCCGCTTGTGCAATATTGAATGTCAAAACAGTGACACCACTACTCCCATCTTTTATTGAAATACTTCCCGTCCTTGCTGTTCCTGTGTTTGCATCAACATTATAGTTTGTGGTTCCATATCCTGGGTAAACTATACTATTAATCCAACTATTATTACTAATTGCACTATACGTGCATCCTGTTCCCGTGGCAGAAACAATAAATGAACCACTGCCCCCATTTGCTACAAAATTAGCGGATATAGGGTTTAATGACCAATTAGTACAAGATTGCGAAGTTATTGTAAAGAAACTATTGCTAAAGTCAGAAACACTACCGCTCATTGCGCTAATACCTATTTTATAATCACTACCATTCGCCAGATTCGAGGGCGGGTTAAAGGAGTATGTCCCTGTGTTCGAAGCACTGGCTGCCAGCTGCAGAACATTTGAGCCATTTTTATACAAATCAATTTGAATATTGCCAGTAACATTTGAACTGTTCCATGTGATATTATAGTTAGATCCTTTATATAGAGTTTCTCCCCCATTGGGGTATGATACCGTGAGAGGAGGTTGCGCTTGTGTTGTTACGGTAATTTGTTTTGATGCAAAATTATTATTTTCAATTAATTCGTTAACATCATTGTTTCCATCAGCCCAAAAGAATAAGTAATAATTGCCTTGTGTAGTGTTTGGTAGTATTTGAATACTAGTGCTTAATATATTACTACATGTATTAGGTGATACATTTGGAAAACCTGTTATCTGTCCTAAGTATACATCATTACTAGTGTTTAAATTTGCATCAGCAGAAAGCCATAATGTAACTTCATTTGCTCCAGAATTTGCCGTACCGATATTATCTTCTGAGCAACTTACTGTAATATTTGAACCTGCCGTAACAGTAGTTGGGTTAACATTTTGAGTTCCTGCTGTAATTATTAAATCAGCTAATGAAGAATAAACACATACTTGAAAATTGCCTTGGTTAGATGAGCCACTATCATAACTCCCAATACGAATATAATAAGTTGTATTTGTACTTAAGCCAGTAAATGTGCGTGATTCAAATCCACCATGTGCGCTTTCATCAATACAGCCATTAGTTATTTGAAGCATTGAATTACCACATGTGCCAGATAAAACTTGAACAGCCGGATCAAAGCTTCCAGTCCCTTGTACATTAATGGTAACCGTTGTTTTAGTCCCTGTATTAAAATAATAAAATACATCATCATCATTTATATTACCTGAACAAGAGGCGAACCCAGAAGATGTTGCTCCAATGGTTGTTCCTGATGTGTAATTACAAGAAGAGTTTAACGTTAATAATTTTGCCCCTAAACAATTGTCGTTTGATGGAGATGCGACTGATGGAACATAGACAGCACTGATTATCAACTCCGCTTCTTGTTGATTTGTTGGTGGATTACCTGAAAATAGCCAAAAATTAATATGGAGTCTTTCATTTCCTACTGGTGGATTATTGTTACCAGTATAAGTCCATTGTTTTATTAGATTATCTGAAGATGGTAAAGTTGCATAATGACCGTGATAGCTTTGAAAATAAATATTACTGCTATTCCAAATAAACTTATGTGTTGAGTAGTCGCCGGATAAGTTTAATGAAAAACTTTTTTGATTGTTGGTATTATAAGGAGAGGGTTGTATGGTGTACCATCCATCTACCTTCAGGGGATCTCCCCATCTTGAGAATTCGATATCGATTTCTCTACTATCGGTTTCATAAGTAAATAAACCAACAACTATATTTGGATCGTAGTTTTCAACATTGCTAGCGACATAAAATCTGTATTCTCCATAGCCGAAGGACTGTTGAGCTATTACTTCGGTACAGTACCAAATATTTCCGATTTTTCTTATTTTTAAATGTAATTGACCATTTGAGTCTACCCAAACACTACTTGGACTATTTGACCAATTATTTGGACCTGGGCCACCTGATCCATTTCTCACAGTCCAATTAAATCCTGCAAATTGAATTGTAGTTTGTGCATTTAATATATTTGCTAGGAATAAAAAGGAAAACAAAGTAATTAAGGTTATTTTTTTCATAATTGGTTATTTTTTATTACAAATTAGATTAATAATCGAAATGTTAGTACTCTATTATTTCCACAAAAATTGCAAATGAAACTGCTCTGCCAACGAAACTATATCCGTATTCAAACAAGTAATAAATACCTGCTTATATATAAATAATCGAAATGAAACTTAATAAAATCAGATCAAATTGAAAGGCGATAAATAATTGATAATTATATTAGTTAAAGTTAAATCAAATAAATAACATTTCATATCCCCCGTTTGGGTGATATTGAATCAATGTCGTTGACTTAAGGTTATTTAAATGCTAGTAGGACCTTCTGACTCTGCTAGGTTAACTGCCTTGGTTGACCTAGCAGAGTCAGAAGCGCTAGAAGAGTCAATAATAACCCAAACCGCCACCAAATCCCATCGCATTTTTCGATATTTAGCAAAAGCACCAAAACCACTTTCCACTTTCCACTTTCCATTTTTAACTTTTCACTCCCCACCTCCCTCTTTTAATTTTTCATTTCTCACATGTCAATTGTCATTTTTCGCTCGTCAAATATCATTTCTCACTTATCAATTACTATATCTCTCATGTCAAATACTATTTCTTACTAGCCAATTGCTATTTCTCTCATGTCAATTGTTATTTCTTTCATGTCAAATGTCATTTCGCATTCGTCAATTGTCATTTCCTTCATGTTGATTGTCATTTCGCATTCGTCAATTGTCATTTCCTTCATGTTAATTGTCATTTCTCGCTCGTCAATTGTTATATCCCTCATGTCAAATGCTATTTCTCACTTGTAAATTGCTAATTAGTTCATGTCAAATGTCATTTTGCAATCATAAATTGTCATTACCTTCATGTCGATTATCATTTCTTTCATGTCGATTGTCATATCTCTCACTACCTAAATGTGTAAAGCAAAACCTCTATTAAGTTTAGTCAAATGAGATATATGTTACCTTCACAGCATCACAGTGTTTTACCACCCAATTTTTTCAATCCGTTCTATTAATCTATTTTTGCTATTGTAAGTCAAACCATTTAATTAAATAACTCACCTATGATAAGATACTCTTTACTAAGCCTAGTAATGATTTTTAGTTTGACTGGTGTTTATAGCCAAACCGAACTGCAAACAGTTGCTGAGAAGTCAAACTTTGAATCAACCTCACGCTATGATGATGTGATGGCGTATATAAATCAGCTGCAAAAAACATCAAAGAATATCAGAGTTGAAACTATTGCCAAAACATTTGAGGGAAGGGATATCCCGTTAATTATTGTTGGTAACCCATTGCCAAAATCGCCAAAGGATTTGGTAAATGATAAAAGGGTTGTCGTTTACATTCAAGCCAATATTCATGCGGGTGAGGTTGAGGGCAAAGAGGCGGTATTGATGTATCTAAGAGATCTTCTAAAGATTAAAAACCCTGAGGTGCTTAAAGATGTTATTCTGCTAGTATGCCCTATTCTTAACGCCGATGGTAACGAAAAGATAAGTACAAAGAACCGTACCAACCAGAATGGACCTGTAAATGGAGTAGGAGTAAGGTATAATGGTCAATTTCTAGACCTTAACAGGGATGCTATGAAGATTGAATCGCCTGAAATTAAAGGAGTAATTACGAATATCTTCAATAAGTGGGATCCTGAAATTATAATGGATTGTCATACTACAAATGGTTCATATCATGTTGAACCAGTTACTTTTACTTGGATTATGAATCCCAATTGCGACCGTTCGCTAATCAACTACATGCGTGATAAAATGATGCCCGAAATGTCGAGTACTCTTCTAAATAAGTATAAAACTGAGAATTGCTTTTACGGCGAGTTTATCGATATGATGGATTATAGTAAAGGTTGGATATCCTATGCCGCTGAACCACGCTACCTAAGTAACTATGTTGGGGTTCGTAATCGACTCGGAATTCTTAACGAGAATTATGTTTATGCAGATTTTAAATCAAGGGTATTAGGATGCTATAGTCTTATCAATTCGTTGATGGATTATTCCTCATCGCATAAATCGGAAATCAAAGATTTGATTAAAAAGGTTGATGCCACTGCAATTGCCCGAGGATTAAACCCAACTGTGGCTGATTCATTTGCTATTGCTTATGAGGGAAGACCAACCCCAAATAATGTTACAATTAAAACCTTTGAGGCTGATGCTGTAGAGAGCGAGAATATATATGAACGTTACAAGAAAAGCGATAGGAGAAAGGATGTTACTGTAATTTATATTGCTGATTATTTTGCGACTAAGAATACGAAATTCCCTTTTGCATATATTTTATCTATTCCTGATCTTGATGTAATCAATGTTTTAAAAGCACATGGTGTTGTTGTTGAAAAGTTGAATAACACTATAAATCTTGATGTTGATAAGTTTGTAATTGAAGATATTAAGCCAGTTTCAAGATTAAGTCAAGGTCACTACAACGAGACCCTACAGGGTAAATTTGTAAAGGAATCAAAGGAATTCCCTGCTGGGAGTTATATTATTAGAACATCACAGAAGTTAGGATATTTAGCATCTTACCTTCTTGAACCACAATCGGACGATGGTTTGATGTTTTGGAATTTCTTTGATCGTTACCTAGTGCCTCAATGGAGTAAAAACTTTTACCCATACCCTGTTTATAAAGTGATTAATAATACAGAGATAAAATCAACAATTGATAAGTAGACGAACTAATATCGTTAAAGTGAATAAAAAAAAGGAGTCATATTTTCGACTCCTTTTTTTTCTATTAACCTTAAAAAAAACTATTTGAAAAGTGGAATAAGTGTGATGTATATGCCAGCAATTATTGCAGTGGTTATTACCCCTGAGATATTAGCACCAATAGCCTCCGGTAGTATCATGGCTGAAGGATTCACCTTTGAAACCTCCTTTTGAGCCACTTTAGCAGTTGTTGGAACACAGCTTACTGCTGCAATTCCAATAACTGGGTTGAATTTTCCTTTTGTAACAAAATACATTACGTATCCACCCAGAATCCCTCCAATACCCGATATAAGTAGTGAGATAATACCGAGTATAAGTAGTTTCAGAATCTTTGGATCTAAAATTAGATGTGCTTCGCAAAGAACTCCTAAAAGAAGACCAAGGAAAAGCGTGGAACCGTAAAGTAATGGACCGCTTACAAAATCGATCAGATGTTTTAGCCCTGATTCTCGGATAGCTACACCAAGAAATAGTGAGAAGAATAATGGAGCAGCTACAGGGAATAGTAAGCATAAAATAGTACATACTACAACTGCAAAAGCTAGTTTTTCGCCAGAACTTACAGGTCTAACTTTTTTCTTTTGCTTTTTCCTGTTGATTTCTGCCATATCTATTCCTCTTAACCTTTTAGGAACCATCAGGCGAATTAAGTAGGGGTATCCTCCATAAGTTAGCCCAAGGTATAAATAGGCAACAACAGTTATGGGAACAAATAGATGTTTTGCTAAGCTAAGTGATGTGAAAAGAACCATAGGTCCATCGGCACCACCCACCATAGCAATTGAAGCACTTTCCTTTAAGGTAAGACCAAAAAACATTGCAATTGGTATGGTTAAAAAGGTGCCTAGTTCACCGAATAATGCTAAAAACATACTCAAAAACGGTCGTTGTAAAACATAGCTAACATCAAGCAAAACACCTATCCCCATAAATACAAAACATGCTATGAGGCCATTACTAAATGTAAATGTGTAAATGGGTTGTAAAAAATCGATCTGGAGTATATCTATCAGCTGATCTGGATTTGTAATCATCGGATCAACAAATAGGTTTCCCTGAGTACCATCAGGCATAAACATTATCCCTGCATTTATTGCAGCCATGCCAAGACCCATAGGTATCATTAGCAATGGCTCAAGGACTCCTTTTTTCCCCAGATAAACCAGCAACATTCCAAGTAACATTAGGAATATTCTTGAGAAAATGATGATTGGCTCTGAGGTTAAAAGTGTAGAAATTCCTTGGAAAAGTTGGGAGAGATCAAGATTTCCCATAATAGAACTCAACGATTTCGTTTGTATTTAACTTTCCAGATTCACTACCGTTGGTGAAGCTACTATTCCGTAATTGTGTACCTACAGAATTGAGCGATAATAAATTATTTTGCCTCCTTATGCGATTAATATGTCGCACTCTATGCATACCTGCTTTAAAATCTACAGTCTGTGTTCTCATCATCTTTTGAATAGTATTAAAAACTATTTTAATGATGAATGCTACAAAAAAGCCTATGGCAAAAGTTATCCCAGCCATAAGCAAAGTGTACAATAGTACATTGCCCATGTTAAATCCTCCCTCACGAAATTAATTGGTTAAAAAATTCTTAGTTAAGATAGTGACAAAAGTATATGAAATCAATATTCAATCATCTTAATAAAGCAAGAAAAATAAATATTTAAGAACACACTTAAACAACATTATCTATGGTGTAAAGCAGTGTTGAAGGGCAATAATTATCTAAATAAAAACGCCCGAACCTATTATACAATTAAGTTCGGGCGCAACATAAATTTTCTTATTTACTTCTGCTCAATCTCCCTATTCATCTCAGTGATATCAACGCTATTGGAGTAATCGCCTATTAAATATTTTGAGAAATAATCGCCCATTAACCAGAAATAGTACTCGAACATATCGCCATATCCATGACGTTGCCCGGGAAACATAAAGTAATCAAATCGTTTATTGGCTCTAATTAGGGCATTCATCACCCTTGTTGTATTCCCAGGATGAACATTATCATCAATTTCACCAGTGGTTAAAAGGAGGTGTCCCTTCAAATTTTTTGCCAGCTGCGAGTTCTTTTCAATATCATACTCAAACTTCACATTCCCGCTTGTATCAGCAATTTCCTTTATTCCATGATGTTTCTCGCTCCACCACCTATTGTATATATTATTCTCGTGGTTACCAGCGTTAGATACAGCCACTTTAAAGAAGTCGGGGTAAACTAACATTGCTGCGGTTGACATAAATCCACCACCTGAATGACCGTGAATACCAACCCTGTTGACATCAATATATTTATGCCTATCGGCAAGTTGTTCAATGGTAACCTTTTTATCGGCAAGACCATAGTTTCTTAGGTTTCCGTATCCATAGTTATGATACCATTTTGATCTTGCTGGGTGGCCACCACGATTGCCCACCGTAATTACAATAAAACCGAATTGTGCTAGCCTATCAATTCTGTCCATACGAGTGGAGAATGCCTTATTCACGGCTTCCGTTTGAGGGCCTGGGTAAACATACTCAATAATTGGATAAAGTCTTGTTGAATCAAAATCGAAAGGTTTATACATTGCCCCATATAAATCGGTTATCCCATCGGCTGCTTTAACTTTAAAGATTTCTGGAAATTTATAACCTGCCTGGAAAAGGAGAGAAAGATCAGTTTTCTCAAGACTTGATATTTTATTTCCCATATTATCTATTAGAGACGATTCGGGAGTGGTATTTACTCTGGAGAAATTATCTACAAAATATTTATATGAATCCGATAAAACGACTGCATGATCAAAATCTCCCTTATTTAGAAGTTTTAGACCTGTGCCGTCAAAATTTATTCTATAGAGATGTAAATAGTATGGATCTTCATTTGGTTCTAAACCATTTGCAGTAAAATATAGTACCCTGTTTGTTTCATCAATCCCTTCGATGCTCTCACAATGGAATGGTCCCGAGGTGATTTGATTTTTTAGTTTACCATCGCCATCATAAAGATAAAAGTGCCCCCAGCCATCACGTTCCGACCAATGGATTAGCTCTTTCCCATTATTAACCAATCCCAAATCGTTTAAATCGATATATGTATTAAGCCTCTCCTCAATTAATACTGTAACTTTTCCAGTTTTGGGATCGGCGTAACAAATATCTGCCCTTTTTAGATCTCTGGAAATACGTGAGAAATAAAGTCTATCATTAGTTTTCGACAACCACTTTTTTGCAACATAATCATCATCACGCTCTTTGTTGAGTTTAGGTGCGCTATATATTGATAAATTCTGATCCTTAAATGCAGCCACATCAACTTTAATCATAGTGTCGGCAACCATATTATATATAAGAAGTTCCTCAATTGGGGATTCTTTTTCACCCGGCATTTGGTACTTATAGGTTTCGAGAGTTGGCCTTGGGTTTGAGAGAGTTTTTATAACCCAAAGATCTTTTACCTTTCGGCTGTCCTCACGGGCAAGTGCAAACATCTTTGAATCATGCGACCAAAGAATATAGGTGGGCTTGCGATTATCGATATTTTTTACCTCTTCCTCGTTATCCTCATTTTCTTTAGTATATCCATATTCATAATCTTTTACACCATCTTTAGTTATCTGATACTCAACAATTGTGGTGTCCTTTTCATCCTTTTTTGCTTTCTCGTAGTTCGATTTATCCATCCAGTAGAGATTGTGCTTTTTCGAGAAAACAATTTTTTCACCATCGGGCGAAATGTTTGCCCATTCAGGATTCTCCTTAATTTTCTTGAAATCATCAATCAACGTTAACTTTCCAGAAGTAAGATCGTACTCGAAATGATAAGTTTTTTTATCAGGTTTGTCACTATCTGCCTTATCCTTCTTCTTGTCTTTCTTCTTCATATCGTTTTCTTCCGAATCCTTTTTATCCTCATCAACCAAGGTGCTTTTCACCTCAAATTGGATTACCGTTTCGTTCTTTATGAATTTAATTTTTTCAATTGGTAGATGCTGCGCATCAAAAGGATCTCTTGATAATTTGGACATTTGGGCTGCCATGCTAACATTGTCGAATAGCAATTTCTTTACTTTAGAGGCAGGATCAACAATGTAGTAGTTTTTGCCATTTGAGGTTTCATAAGAGTACCAAAAGCGTTCGCTATTCTTTAACCAATGTGGATCAACGCTGGTACTGAATACCATTTTACCGACCTTCTTTGGTGAAAAACGTGTTGCAAGTTGATAGTTCGCCCTTTCAATAGGTTTGTTTTGTCCATATATGAGATTCGACGATACGAATATCAGAATTGTAAGATAAAACAATGATTTTTTCATGTCTTAATATGATTATGATGATGCACTTTTAGAGTATAATTTATAGAATAGGTTTAAAACAATTATCCTATTGTTTTTATAGAGGTCTTTAAAAATGTAAGAACTGAATTGTTTTTTTTGCATAAAAGATATTTTATAATTATTATTGTTTCGATTTGAGAAGTTTTTTGATTGAAGTTATTACTGAAAAATAATTGCGAATAATATTGATATTAAATTAGATGCAAAAATTACATATATTGCCATCCTTTAGTTTAATTGAAGATATATTCACATAATGTAATGCAAAATGGCATCGTCTTATTTCATATATTCAGAAAGATTAAAATCCAGTAAACAATGATTGTTCAGCAAAAACACTTTAGAACTATTTGGTTTAAGAATAACTGCTCTGATATTGTTTGTATTATTGACCAACGTACCTTACCACATCAATTCATTATAGAAGAGATAACTACTATTGATGAGATGATTGTTGCTATTAAAGAGATGCATCTTAGAGGAGCAGGGTTAATTGGGGTAGCAGCAGGGTATGGTATGTATCTTGCAATTTTAGAGGCAGAAAAAGAGAAGTCGTTTGATATTTCACTTCAAAGTTCAGCGAAAAAATTAATTGATTCTAGGCCAACCGCTGTAAACCTTATTTGGGCTGTGAACCGCCAAATGCAAGCAATTTCTGAGGTTTCAACCGTGGGCGAAAAGAAAATAGTAGCACGAAATATGGCATTAACTATTGCCGATGAAGATGCCGCATTTTGCAAAAACATTGGCGAGCATGGTGTGAAAATAATTGAAGCAATAAGCCATAAAAAACAAGGGGATACTGTAAATATCCTAACCCATTGTAATGCTGGTTGGCTAGCATTTGTTGATTATGGATCAGCAACTGCCCCAATCTACGAAGCGTTTAAACGGGGAGTGAAAATACATATTTGGGTAGATGAAACACGGCCTAGAAATCAAGGAGCCAGCCTCACAGCATGGGAACTTTTAAACGCAGGGGTTCCTCATACCATTATTGCCGATAATACTGGAGGTCATTTGATGCAACATGGAATGGTCGACATGGTGATAGTTGGTGCCGATAGGGTTACTCGTGCAGGTGATGCGGCAAATAAAATTGGAACCTACCTAAAAGCTTTAGCAGCTAAGGACAATGGAATTCCTTTCTACGTTGCTTTACCCTCATCAACATTTGATTGGAAAATTACCGATGGGGTTAAAGAAATTCCAATTGAAGAGCGCGATGCCGAAGAGGTTAAATATATTACAGGACTTTGTGATAATGAGCTAAAAAAGGTTTTAGTAACACCTTTAAATAGCAATGCATCCAATTTTGGATTTGATGTTACACCCGCAAGACTTATTAGAGGTTTTATTACTGAGCGCGGGATATGCGAAGCTAGTGAGAAAAGTATTGCAAGTTTATATCCAGAAAAAGTGATAAGATGAGCCAAGAAGGTGTAATCAAATATAGCTGTAATTGGATAAAAACGGAACCGTTTGATTTTGAACAATTCGAAGCAATTAATTATTGGCGTAATTGTCTTTATGAATTGGGATTGATAGGGGTGTATGGTGATGGTCTTGGCTACGGAAACCTTAGTCTTCGTGTTAACGGAAATCAGTATATTATTACGGGATCGGCAACAGGGGGATTTATGCATCTCACCAAAGAGCATTATACCAAGGTAATATCATATAATCTTGAAACCAATTCACTAACCGCCCAAGGACCAATAGTTGCATCATCCGAATCACTTACCCATGCTGCAATATATCAATCGGATCCAAATATAAATGCTGTTTTTCATGGGCATCACATGGATTTATGGCAGCATTATCTGCATAAATTGCCTACATCCGATGTTTCGGTTGAATATGGGACTCTGTCTATGGCTCATGAAATTATTAGATTATATGCTGAAACTGATATGCCCGATAAGCAAATTATGATTATGGGGGGGCATAAGGATGGCATTATATCTTTTGGCAAATCATTGGACGAAACAGGTTATAAAATGCTTAAATACTATAAGCTGTTATCTAATATGAGTAAGGAACTTAATTCCGTAACAGCAACTAAGCAAAATGGGCATTATGCGGATGATACCCAAAATAAACTGCATCAAAAGATTGAGGAGATCACTATGTATATGATTTCTCAGCAAAAGCAAATTGAAGAATTGACCAAGGAGATAAATGAATTAAAAAAATAGTCGCATGATAAAAATTGGCATAATTGGAGGTTCAGGATTTGATAATCCACAAATTCTTACAAACCCAACCGAGGTAAAAATCAGCACACCTTACGGAGATCCAACATCTTCGCTACGTTGTGGTAAAATAAATGGTGTTGATGTTGTTCTTATATCACGCCATGGACTAAAGCATCAATATAATCCAAGTGAGGTGAATTATAGAGCCAATATATTCGCTCTAAAGGAGCAAGGCGTTACTCATATTATTGCAACAACCGCTTGTGGTAGTTTGCGTCAGGAGATAGGAAGAGGACATTTTGTAATTATCGATCAGTTTATCGATTTTACAAAAATTAGAAAAAACACCTACTTCGATAGTTTTGCAAACGGCTCTGAGCATCCAGCCATGCCCGATCCTTTTAATCCCCAGATAAGGGATTTGCTGTTTGAAACAGGTAAGAATCTAGGATTTCAAATGCACCCTAAAGGAACGGTTGTTACAATTGAAGGTCCAAGATTTTCAACTCGAGCAGAATCCAGAATGTTTAGATCTTGGGGGGCTGATATTATCAACATGTCTGTGGCTACTGAAGCAATACTAGCAAATGAACTTAAAATCCCCTATGCAGCTATTGCCATGAGTACTGATTATGATTGCTGGAAAGAGGATGAGAAACCCGTAACTTGGGACGAAATCCTCGAGGTTTTTCATAAAAATGTTGGAAACGTAACACAAATTATTATTAACGCTTTGCCCAAAATCAGATAAGTACCTTCGAGTTTGCTTGGGTGAATGGATCGAAAAAATGCAAATTCAATAATTTATATATTGTTTTAATGTTTGAGCAATTATTAGTCTAATGTGTAATAATAAAGAGATGAGAATATAGAAAAAATGGAAGCTATTCAGAAAACAAACATTTTTTTAGTATAGGTTATATTTTCCATTTATCTTGCAGAAAGAAAAAATCACTTTAAAAATGAAATTAAATAGTTTAAACAATAAGCATATGAAAAGAATAAAGGACTCAATTCGTTCAATTCCTAATTTTCCTATTGAGAATATTACATTTAGAGACATTACAACGCTAATGCAGGATCCTATTGCTTTCAAGTTAGCTTGTGATGAGTTTCATAATCGTTATAAGGATAAAAAAATTGATAAGGTTGTAGGTATTGATGCACGAGGCTTTGTGTTTGGTGCTGTTTTAGCATATAGTTTAGGAGTTGGTTTTATACCAGTTCGAAAAAAAGGGAAATTACCTTTTAAAACGCTAAGTGAAAAATATTCCCTTGAATACGGTACTGCGGAAGTTGAAATTCATGAGGATGCCATTAGTAAAGGCGAAAGAGTTGTTATTATTGACGACCTTATTGCAACTGGAGGAACAGTTAATGCAGCAATAAACCTTGTTAAAAAATTAGGTGGAGTTGTTGTTGAGTGCGCTTTTATTGTTGAACTCCCAGAACTTGGAGGAAGAAATAACATCCAAGGACATGATATTTTCTCTATGGTACAGTTTGAGGGAGAGTAAGAGGAATAAGCCTCATTACTGCTAATTTTTGAACCTCGTATTTGAATATTTCTCTACGACGAAGTCATGGCTTCGTCGTTTTTATGTAAAGAGAAATAGTCGAGAATTTTTCTTTTATGAAATTTGGAGCGGTCTGAAGGTCGAAATTTAAAGACAACGAAGTCAGAAGACTTCATCAAGCAAATGTGGTGAGAGTCTCTCTGATAGACTCATAGGCTATCGACTGCCTACTTGATTGGTGGTTCGTGTTTATTTTTTTTCTTTATATCTATCAACCTGATCAAAAAATTCCATAGAAGCATAACCTGTGTATATCTTAGCCGAATGTTTAATATTCTTGGCTATAAAAAATCTATCCCCTTTTACAAATACATTTTTTACTCCATCTATTGTCAATTCAATCTTACCTTCAAGTACAATTCCCCATTGACTTTCATGGAAATGTTCAGGGACGTCAATATCCTCGGAAAATTCCATAAATACAATCTGATGCTTTAATCCTTGCGAAAGAAATGCTTTAATTCCATTAATCGGAATATCAGCTTCAGGCAAATCAACGATAGGTTTTGGAAATATCGGAATCATATTCATTGGCTTTTAAATTTATAAATAGTCAAGTCTTGGTGGAATAAATGTATCTATAACCGCACCATCTTCAAGCACCTCCCATGAATGTTCAACATTTTCAGGTACTGAATAGCTGTCTCCAGAATTAAGAATTTCATTAATGTCTTGATATTTGATTCTGTATTTTCCAGAAATCACATATCCGCTTTGCTCATTGGGGTGAGAATGTAGTGGCACTTTGTCACCAACCCTATAATTCATCCTTGTTACCATTGATTTCTGTCCAACAGCTAAAACGTCAAATGAAACTCCTTTAAATTGTCGATTCTTAGCATTTTCAGATTTTACTATCATAATGTTCACTAATTAATTTAACGTGAATTCGACATAAGGAATAATGTATTAACCTTTATACCAATCAATTTAAATCCCATTTTCTTACTTTATTTGTTTGCTTTCTACAAATTGATATCGAGCGTCCCCATCGTTCTTTATGCCTCTCATTTTACAATAATCTTGTAGTTCGTCAATTTCGACCACAAAATCATTTACAATGTATCCATGCGAAATTAATTCCTCTTTAATTTTTAAGAAAATATTGTGCCAATCTTTCCATGTATCGTGCATATTTTCCTTATCATCAATAGATTCTAAGAATCGTTCCCAATCTTCTTCTTTATAATATGCCAAATTTATTGATCGTTTTATATTGCTATCTTTTTGCATGTGTTAAAATTTGTTTATAACCCCCATTTTTGAGGATAATTTGTTTTCAAACTTAGCAAATTATTATAAATCATCAAATGGTTTATTCAATGAGTTGGGTCCTATATATGATTATACTAATGATTGCACTATTAATGCGGGCGCAGCCTGCAAGAATAGAAAATCCGAGGAGGGAGGCTCGGATTTATATACAGAGATGTGAGAGGCTTTTCAATAGGCTTTTAGCCTATCGACTACTTACTTGATTGTACAACCTAATTATTCTTTTTTCAACTCTTTCATGATTAAGGTCTCAATCTCGCCGAGTTTGTCTAAAGGAACAGCGTTTAGTATTTGGCTTAGCTGGGTGACGCTTCCTGTTCTTTTTAGGGTATTTAGTGGATGTTTCTCGATCTTCGCTTCTTTCTTGTCTGGAATCCATTCAAGAATGTCGTTTGGTGTACATTGTAGCAAAACACAAAGTTTCTCCACGTCCTTTAAGTTCAATCTTTCCATCTTACTATTTGCTACACGGGTGGCAAAATTGTCCGAGTATCCTGCTTTTACAAGGTAACTGAAGGGTTTATCAATCCCTCTAGCCCTAAAAATTCGTGTAAAGTTGAATATTAGCATCTCCTAGTCGTTTGAAATTAAAAATAAATATTGTAAATATAAAACAAACTCGTTTAATATAAAAAGAAAGTCGTTTGTTCTATATTTTAAGTCGGTTATATTATAAACTAAGTCAGTTGTTTTAAAAATAGAGTCGTTGGATTTACAAATTAAGTACCTTATTCCAAAAACAATCTCGTTCATTTCATCGAGGAAGTAGGTTGTTTTATGTTTGGGGTAGGTATAAGCTTAATTTCAGTACCGAGTTGCAATAGCTTACGTGTAATCTTTATAATGTTGCTCTATGGTTTGTAGGTTGCTTGCTTTTGAGTTGGTAATACTCCTAAAAATGAATATTAAACCTCATCTTTTGGTATGGCTTATTTTCAAATTATTATTCGCTATTAAGGGAATGTTAGGTGAGTTTTATCTCTTATAAACTTAAACTAAAATTGAGGTAGATAAGACCTGCAAGAATAGAAAATCCGAGACAGTTGCCTCGGATTAATGGAAATTGAAACTACGATAGAAATATTATCCTTGGCAGTTCACAAACCATGCCATTACTTGTATGTTGTGCTATTTGTTGTTTCTACTTTTTAAATTCTTTTTCATCTTCAATCAAATGTTCATTCCACTTGTCCTTTGGCAAACTATTAAATAGTTCTATCAAGTTATTCTCAGGGTCTCGGAAATGAGAAACCCTTATCCCCCAAGCAGGCATGTCCATAGGCTCGGTTATAAATTTAACGCCTTTCTTTTTCAAATCAGTGTAGGTTTCATCCACGCTATTAACCTGAACTATAATTGCAAAGCTATCTTGCAGATTATCGTTCTTTTTAGCACCTGCATTGTTAATTGCAACACTCATTAAGTCCGCCTTAAATAGTGCAAGACCAGATTCAATACCAAAATCAAAACTGGCAAAATTATCGCCAAGTTTACCCCAAGTACATTTTAATCCTAAAATGTCATTATAGAAGGTGAAACACTTATTAAAGTCGTTCACCAAAAGTCTAATGTTGTTGAATTTCATTTTGTTTAAATTTAAAATTACAATGCAAAATTACTTTTCACTCATGGTCAATAATTGTAAAAATCGGTCGTTTTTATTATCACTTAATTCTTTAGGCTTAACGCCTGTATGTTTCCTAACTTCCTTAATGAAGTGCGATTGGTCAAAATAATTCTGTTCTGGGAAAAGTTTTCCTTTTTTTACATCGCTTAAAGAGGCAAACACCTTTAGGATATTGCAATATGCTTTCAAAGACAATCCAAATTTATTGCTAAAGTATCTATTTATTTGCCTGCTACTCCACGAAGCAATATTTGCGTATTCCAAAACAGTTGATGAACCGTTGGTATGGTATAGGTTGTTGAAAAGTTGAACTTTACGGTTGTTTGTCCCTTTACCATCTCCAACAATTGAGATCAATTTAGTTGTAATATGGTTGCAGAATAAGGTAAAATCAAGTGTTATTAACGAATTAATATTCCAAAAATCACTACCAATAATTTGGCTGTTATTAACAATTGATGAAATGTTTTGCTGTAGAATATACTCCACCGATAAGAGTTTAAAACGTATTCCAAAAAGTACAGTGTTCCCAGCAACTGAAATATCAATCTGATTTGTCCATAAACCGGTTAGTAAGATATTTTGAATTTTGTAATCTCTTATCTCAACAATTATATCAAAGCAACCGTCAGGAAGTATTATCGAATCGTATCTTGCAGAGGAAATATTATTAAAACGCCAAAAGCATTTAACAAAATCGGATAATGAAATGTCTGGTTTTAATTCTGAATATTCTATGTTGTTTTTTGTTTCCAATCTTTACGCAATTATTTGTTACAGTAATATTTTTAGGAATGATAGGCAAATAGTTGCGGTGTGAAATGCAGCGAATTTTTGAGATGCATCATTATTCTACGATAAGAAATCACAAAGAGGGACGAAATGCTTGACCTATTGTTGTTTCTTACCAATTCTCCAAAATCAATGTTGAAAAGGCAAAAATGTTAACTAAAATATGCGCTAGTGTAACAAGAAAGATATTGTTTGTTTTTGTTGCAACAAATTGCCATAAAATTCCCATAAAGAAGGCTCCTCCTACTAATGCGCCAATTCCTCCTTGAAATTTTAATCCACTAATAGTTGCCAATGTCAAATGCCATAATCCAAACCCAATGGTGGAGGCAACAATTACAATATATTTATTTTTAAATTCTGTTTTTAGTGTCAATCCCCTCCAAAATAATTCTTCGCAAGTCCCATTGATAATGCCAGTTGATATTGTCAGAATCATTAAAGAAACCCTTAATTGAGGGAACGATGGAATAAAAGAGACAAAAAAAGTTCCAATTACAGGAATAAAGGCTATCAATCCCCATAATTGTGTTTTTGATTTATTAACCTTGTATAATTCAAGAATTCCTTGAAACCCTAAGTAATACAATGTGAATGATGAAATTATTATCCAGTAGATAATAGATGATACCCAATACCCTGATTGTAATCCTATTTGCTTAATAGTAAAGTTGAAAATTAAATAGGTTATTGGGAATATTAATCCAAATAACAAAATTTTAAGAATCTCAAATTTAATTTTCTTCATAGATTTATCTTTTAATGCATTGCACCTAACTCGTATAACCCATACCAAGGTAATATATTGAACAATACATTCTGATACGGACAATTTTCAAACTTAGCAAATTATTTTTTAAAGAAAAATAATCAATTCTATTTACTTGTCTTCAATTTCCCATTTGCAAGGAAATAGTTTATCTCTTCCGCCCAATCCAATAAATTGTGTTGGTACATGCGTTGAATAGCGTGTTGGTTGAGTTTATTGCCTAATTCATTAAGACCAATAAATGTGTAGGTGATTTCTGCCATTACTTGAATCTCTGTAACAGGTTTACATTTTACTGTTATTGTCCAGTATCGGTTTTCGGTTGAGACTAAGTATTGAATTAAGTAATTCTGTGGATCGTACTTTGATACTCGCCATAAATATTCCAATTCATCATTGTGGCCTTGGGTTTTAAAGGTTGTTCCCTCTTCAATAACTTCTGTGGAAGGATAAATTAGGGTTGGGTTCCAACCTTCGGCCCATTTTCTCTCCTCAAATGCCCCGAATAGGGGAAAAACTGCCTTAATGTTTCCATTTAAGGTAATGGTTGCAGTTCTGGTTACCTTTTCAGCTTTAAAATTTGTATTTTCCATTGTTCCTAATTTACCCGCTTGTGGAGGCTGTTTAAAAAGATTAATTAATAACCGCAGAGACCACAAAGCAGAAAACACAAAGAACGCAAATATATATTAAACAATTCATTGACTTTTTGCGAACTTCGCGAAATCTTATAATAACGTCAGTTCGATGTAAGGTGTCATCCTGAGCGAAGCGAAGGATCTAATGATCTATAAAACAGATGCTTCACTTCGTTCAGCATGACAAAGCAACAATCTAATGGTGAACTGATAATCAATATATTATACTTACATCGAACTCGCGTTATAATACTTTGCGGTTAATTGACTTTTAACACACCTTCAGCAGGATTAGGTAATCATTGCAATAACCGATGCTTATATTTATTTTTTAGGTTCAATTCCAAATGTGAATCCGCCTTTTACACGTTCAATCAGCTCTGGCAGTATATCCTGATATTCTCCAACTATGCCAAAGTCAGCATTTTGGAAAATGTGTGCTTTAGGGTTGCGATCTATGGCAATTATTTTTTCCGATTCTTTCATGCCGGCAACGTGTTGAATTGCACCCGATATACCAACGGCAATATATACTTTAGGACGAACTGTTTTTCCGGTTTGTCCAATTTGCCTTGCATATTCGGTAATACCTTCATCAACTACTGGACGGCTACTTGTCCATTCAGCATTTATGCCTTGTGCAATAAGCGCATCAGCAAGACCTTTTACCAAGCCTAAATTATCGTTAATGGTACCTCTACCGCCTGAAATTATGATATCAGCCTCAAAAAGGTTTTGTAATCCGCCTTCGCCTCTCTCTGTTTTTACAATTTCAACTACAAAGTCTTTATCATTTAAAACAGGATTAAAACTTGAGATAATTCCTTGTCGTCCTTCAATACGTTTTGGGATTTCGAATGTGCCCGCTCGGGCAGTTGAAATTTGTGGGCAAACAAAGCCAAGGATAGTTGCTAGTTTACTTTCGCCGTATGTGGGACGCTTTGATTCAAGGATGGGTGTGTAAATTACTTTTTCTTTTTTATCAATGTATTCTCCAATTTCAAGTCCAGTGCAGTCTGCTGTTACGCCACTATCGGTTTTCATACCTATTCTAGGCGCTAATTCTCTTCCAGAGGTGGTTGCAGCAAAAAGGGCGATTTCTGGTTTTCGTTCTTTAATGACTTGGGCAATAATTGATGAGAATGGAAGGACTTGGTATTCTTCAAGTTTATCATTTTCAATAACAATAACTTCATCAGAACCATGTTCAATCATTGTTTGAGCCAGATGTTGTACATTTTTCCCAATAATTACTGTCATTACCTTGGTGTCGTTGCCAAGTTGTGTTGCCAAGTTTCTGGCAGGAGTTAAAAGTTCGATTGAAGGCCTTGAGATTTTATCATTAGTCACTTCTGCCCAGGTAATAATTCCTCGTGCACCATCTCTAAAGTCTTTTTCAGGAAAATCGGGTCGATCAATCTCCTTTTTAGCAACATTCTCTTTTTTTGCTAATACATTTCCCCCTTTTTTAAAGTTTGATATTAGGCTGTCGACTAAAGAAACTTCATTGTGGCCTACGGACATCGTGATAGGTGGACGTTCGCTTACAATATTAACTACTTTTACTACAATGGTTGGTGAACCATTAATACCTATCTTTTCGGTTCCTAAACCAATATCGTCAATCCCTAAAGTTGTAATTTTCAAATTACGTGCTTTGATAGCTCCGCTTAAAGATGGTTTGCGGGGAGGAATTCCTGTTGGAGTTAACGAGATAACACAAGGGATAGGTAATTTCATCATTTGAAATCCACCCTCGATAATACGTTTTGCAATTACATTGCCCGTACCATCAGATTTTACGCTTTCAACAAAAGTGGCCTGTGGAATTCCTATTTTTTCGGCTACCTGCGATGGAACGTGAGCAGTATCGCCATCACTGGTTTGTCGGCCTGCTAAAATTATAAAGGGATCTTTAGAGTCTTTGGTAAATCCCAGATGCTTAAGCATTGTAGAGATTGCAAGTCCAGTGGCATAAGTATCGCTTCCGCCAAGCTTTCGATCCGATAAAAGGTATGCCTCGTCATAACCCATTGAAATAGCTGTTCTAAGTGCATTTTCAAATGATTTAGGCCCCATGGAGCAAACAATTAAACGTGAATCGGGATTCTGTTTTTTGAGCTGTAAGCCTGCTTCCAACCCGAATTGGCAATCGATGTTAATAATTGATTTTGCTTTTGTTCTGTCCATTAACCCATCTTCACCCATTCTCATTTCGGTGGGAAGTGGAACTTGTTTTATTAAACTTATTATTGTTAAAGCCATTGTTTCAGTATCTTTTAGTTATTAATTTAAGTTGCTAATTATGGGTAAAACAGGAGATTTAAGAACAAGGATTACCTTCGGTGAACTCGCAACGCTCGGTTAACGAATTTTGATTTTAGAAGTTATTTGAAATTCAGCATCATAATTCTAGATATCAGTGTTTTTTTCGTCTTTATTTCAAAAATCCTAAATCGTTAATCGATATTCGTTAATCAATTCTTTAAAACATTATTATAAGTAGCAACTTGGATTTATTACATGTTTTGAAAATCAGGACCATTACCACCATTGGGTACTACCCATGTAATGCCTTTTCCAGGGGCTTTTATATCGCATGTTTTGCAATGCATGCAATTTTCGGCATGAATTCTGAGTTCTTTCTTGCCATCTTTATTGATATGAAGCTCATATACCTCCGATGAACAGTAAAACTGTTCAGGTGCGCCATACTCTTCGATATTAACGGCATTAAAGTTTCCCAGATCGTTAATTTTAAGATGCACAACTTGCTGCTCGTCATGGTATACCCCTGAATGATAGATGTCAGTGGCTTTATCGAATGTTAATACCTTATCGAACTCAAGTTTACCCTTAAAGCGTTCTTTAAAAGGTTTCTTTTTTAATTCACTTGGTTTTAGCGTTGTTGTAGAGTCGGCATGAGATCTAAGTCTTCCAAAGAAACCTGCTCCACCAGTTATTAGTTGAGTTCCAAAATGTAATCCACCAATAATTAACCCTTTAGCAAATCCTTGTCTGAAGTTTCGGACAGGATACATCTCTTTGCGGATAATACTATTATTTATCAGCGTCTCATAAAGTTGAAGACTTTTTTCCGAAGTATCATTGTTCAATAATGCATTGGCAGCGGTTTGCGCTGCTAACATCCCTGATTTGATGGCTAAATGTATACCTTTTAAGGCTGGCATAGTAACCAATCCTGCGCTATCGCCAACGATTAAAGCATTATCAACATATAATTTTGGAATTGCATAGTAACCCCCTTCAGGTAGCGTTTTAGCACCATATTCTACCATTTTACCACCCTTTAAGAATTTGGAAACAAAAGGAGTGGTTTTCCAAATTTGCATTGCATCGTGTGTATCGAAAGATGGATCTTTATAATCGAGTCCAACAACAAGTCCAACAGCCACTTTATTATCGGCTAACCCGTAAATGAAACCACCACCAAATTCATCATTGTTGAGAGGGTAGCCCATGGTGTGATAAACCTGTCCAGCCTTGATGTTACCATCAGGAACTGACCATACTTCTTTGCAACCTAATGAGTAAATTTGCTCGTTGCGATCCTTGTCGAGGTGAAACTTATTGATAAGCATTTTGGTTAAGCTTCCACGTGTGCCTTCGGCAAAAATGGTAATCTTGGCTTCAACACGAGTGCCTGGCTGGAAGTTCTCCAGCTGATGCCCATGATGATCCAAGCCTGTATCTTTGGTTTTGGCACCAATTACTTTTCCATCTTTGTATAGGATTTCATCTACTGCAAAGCCTGTGTATATTTCTACACCTTTCTCTTCGGCTTTGGTTGCAAGGTATTTGCATATTTGACCTAATGAAGCAACGTAGTTGCCTTTGTTGTTCATGTACGGAACATGAAATGGCAAAGTGAAACTGATTTTTTCGCCAAGTAATACCGTTTTGTCCTTTGTTACTTTTGAGCTGAAAGGAATTTCAGAGAAATCAACTTCGGGCAGCAATTCTTTGAAAACGGAAGGCTTAATTACAGCTCCCGACATTATATGACTTCCGATAGAACTTCCTTTTTCAATTAGTAATATTCTATGAATCTGCCCTTTTTGCTTAAATGTATCTGCTAAATGAATTGCAGTGGCTAAACCAGATGGTCCCCCTCCAATTATTAAAACATCCGTTGTTACTGTGTCTGTAAAACTCATCCTATGACCTCCATGTTTAATATTTACAATTGTTAATTATGCCTAAATCATTGATGTTTATGAATGTCTTTCTTTAAAATCGTGTACATGCTTAACGTTTAGAGGTTTTATTTGTTCAATAGTTCGGAAAAACGGTTTTCTCCTTTATTCTTTTCAATGATTAATGGACATGTAAGCAGTGGATTAAAATGGACAAAGCCCTATATTTTGCTGATAATGTTTGCAGGAATAAAAAATCCGAGGTTCCTGCCTCGGATTAAAAAGGACATTTCTTATTTCCCTTGTAGTTTTTCTAGTTTCTGTCGCGTGATGGGGATTTCCTTAATTGCTAATGACTTTTGAAAATAAATTATTGCATTTGATTTATCACCCACAGCAACATAGTAATCACCTAAGGAATCATAAACATTATAGCTTTCAGGGTAATTTTCAACATTAAGTTTAAAAAAATATTCTGCCTGAGAATAGCTTTTCCTATTCAAAGAGCTGTAACCAAAATTATTTATCTGTCCTTCGGGAGGTTTAACACTATATCCCATTTTCTGGGATATCTCCTTATAATGCTTTTCAATTTTTACTGGAAATGCAATGGTCGTATCCATAAAGTCACTATAGGTTATGTTGAAGTTGTAAAAGCTAAATATGAAATGAAGGGCATCATATTCAGTAATTAAAGGAACAGAACCATGATTATCGTCGCTATAGTATTTGAATTGAAAGTTTAACTCGTTTTGCCTATTCTTTTTAGTATAGTTCGCTAATTCTAGGATTGAACGAATATGTGAAGTCATTTGAGTTGTGTCTTGTTTCACTTTTATAGTATCCATCCCATTAACCATAGTATTTGCAATACCTAGGTAGAAGTTAACATTATTATATTTCTTCTCAGCTAAGACTTTCTCTGCATCTTTTAAAAAACTTTGCTTTTTCCAGCTCATACTTGGATCAATAGCAATATATGAATTGAATAGATTAGTGTGATTGATTAAAGTATTGACTACAGCCAATCCACCATAGGAGTGCCCAATTAACATTCTGTATGGTTCAGTAGGATATGTTGAATCGATATAAGGAATTAACTCTTTTTCGATGAAGGAGATTAGTTTTTCGTTTCCTCCCGAATTAGGGACTCTATCATCGATAGTTGGTGTTAAATCTCTTGTTCGGTTAGTGTTGTTGATGCCCACAACAATCATCTCAGGACAAATTGTATTTCCGTTAACTGTACTTAATTGATGGGTCATTCCTACAACTGAATAAAAATGGGCACCTCCATCGAATAGGTACACAACAGGGTAGTGCTGTTTGGAGTAAAGATTGTTGTCCTGTTGATTGGGAACATAAACCCAAACTGCACGTTTCTCATTTAATATTTTTGAATTTAAAGTATCAATTGTGCCTATTTCAATCTTCTTATTAGATTGGGCATTCGACACAATAAAGAGTGCCATAAACATTGATACGAATAATAATTTTTTCATACTTTTTATAATTTTGGTTTAATGAAATGATATATAACTCTTTTATAACTTAATTTTTCTTTGATTTTATATATCAAAGTTAAACTATTTTTCATTGATAATCGAAGTGTGATTTGATTCCTTGGATATGCAAGGAGGTACATTTGCTTTATGGATGTAGATTCGGTTTGGAGTTCATAAAGAATGTATGGACTGCAAGTCCTGATTTAATAAGTTTTATTCCACCTTGTAACCATCCATTTTTTATGTTGATCTTGGGTGAGAAATGTCCAAGCAACAATGCGGCTTGTTTTATTTCCTTGACTCATTGGAATAGTCTTTATTTCTTCTGCTTTCACATCCGCTAGCCCTTTGTAAGCACTTCTTAGGTTCGATTGCTTTGAGACCAAGGTGGAAAACCATAAACAGGAAGCGGAGAATAGCTTGCTTTGATAAATCATATCGCCTACAAACTTCTCTTCCCCACCTTTGCACCACAGCTCATTGTTTTGTCCTCCAAAGTTTAGGATCGGTTTTGTGATTCTTTTACTTTTCAGATTTGTTAATTTACGCATTGTTCCTGCTTGGGCTTCGGCTAAAGAGTTATGAAATGGAGGGTTGCAAATAGTCAGATCAAAGAGTTCGTTTTTTTGAATAATTCCTTGGAAAATATCCTGTGGGTTATGTTGCAACCTCAATTCAACCTTCCCTTTTAGAAAGGAATTCAACTCAACTATTTTTTTTGCCGATTCAATAGCAATAGGATCGATATCCGCACCTATAAACGACCATCCATACTCTTTATTGCCAATAATTGGGTAAACGCAGTTAGCACCAACACCGATATCCAAACATTTTATATTATGCCCAGTAGGTATCTTTCCATCCTGAGATACTGAATTATTGCTAGCCAATAAATCTGCTATATGATGGATATAATCTGCTCGCCCCGGAATTGGCGGGCATAGATAGTTTTTAGGGATATCCCAATTATCAATATCATAATAATGCCTTAGTAACGCTTTGTTAAGCGTTTTCACCGCTTCGGGATTAAAAAAATCAATTGATTCGTCATTGTAATTATTCAGCTTCACAAATTGGTTAAGTTCCGGGTAGGTAGCTGTTAGAAGTTTGAAGTTATACCGCTCACGATGCCTATTTCGCGGGTGCAAGCTGGTTTTCTCTTTAGGATATTCTCGCTTTTTACTAAGCATTTTTGTGAAGATGTTTTTAGCTACATTATATGTTTACAGCTGCTTTTGTTACTCCGATGGTAAAAATACCTCAATGCTATAGACTTGCCAAATTTTATTTAAACAGGCAAAATCCGAAAAAATAGAAAATCCAAGGTGAAAGCCTCGGATTAACTGGGTTTAGTATTATTTTGTTTCTTTATAATATCCTAAATTCAATACTAGTTCCACTGCATGAAACTATCAATATTTAGGTTGAAAAACTCCTACAGTCTTTCATTATATTAAAAAAACATCATTGAAAACAATTCCAAAAAACGACCTAAATATTATAGCCTTTTAGAAAGAATAGGAATTGAAACTACCTTAATTATTCTTTCACTATCTTCAAATGCTTAATACTGTTGCAGTAGAACACTGAAGCAACATAGTTGCCCGATCTTAATGCTGACATATTAAATACTGCTTTACCATCATTAACGCTTGTTGTAAGAAACTCATTACCCAACATGTCATACAGTTTTACAGTACCATTGCAGCAATTATTGAGTTTAATAGTTACCAAGTTTGTTACGGGATTGGGGTATGCTGTAAGTTGATCGGCTTGAGTTAAATTGTTCACATCTGTTGTTTTTGCAGAGGCTGCTTTAGTTGCTAATACATTAACGGTCATTGTATAAAAAGCGGATTGGTGGTCTTTAATTTCACCATCTATCCCTCCATCATTTACCACTTGAAAAAGAAATGTTGATACAAAACCTGATGTATTGGTAGGTGGCACAAATGTCAGGCTCCCGTTAATAAAGTCTTGCATAGTAATAGTTCCCATTGTAAAGGGGGAGCCTTGATCTTTCATATACCAGTTATCGGCATTTTTAATATAAACAGCTGTTTGTAAATCGCCATCGGCATCGTAATACGGAAAGTCTGAAGTTTTGAATACATAAGGTTGGTTTGGAGGAATAGTAATCGAAATGTTATTTGAAGTTGGGGCATCTGGTTGGGGTATGAGGTTAATGGTAAATGATTGCACAAGGCTTGAATTGTGATTGAGTAAGTTATTTGCACCATTATCTTTTAAAACTGCAGAAATTTTTGCAGTGCCATTCATGTCCGCTTTTGTAGTAAAAGTTAGTACGCCATTATAGTCAATTGTTGGCTGGATGTCAAATAGGTCAGGGTTGTCGTTGCTTAGAAAAAATGTGCATGGCTGATAAATTCCAGGGTTTCCATCGTTGATATTAAGGGCAAATTCATTTTTGGTGAAGTTTCCAAAATCCTCATAAGTGGTAACAGTATTATTGGGCAATATAAATGAGGGCGAGAAATTTATTGTATTGAAATTTGCCGCATTCGCACCTGTTCCATTATCAATTTTTAATAATCTAGGATCATCTATATCGTCATAAATATATGCTTTAAGATCAAAAGGAGACAGATGGTACGTCCAGTAGTTATTTTTTGCCGGTATTACCATTGATGAATTATAGTGGAAATCATTTGTAACCCAGAAATGATATTGAAGCGCATCGTTTACAAAGTAATTTCTACCGATGCTATTTAGGCTTCCTCCACCGAAATCTATATGAGTATTAGGTGAGTCATAACCATTTGCAATGCGTACAGCATAATTTTCCGAATTTTCAATAACATTGTTTTCAACTTTAACGCTATTATCTTGAATTATATCTAAGTTAATGCCAAGTGGAAGGTGGGTAATTGTATTATTAGTAATAGTAATATTGTTGTTACTTCCATTAATTCCAATGCCTGCATGATTTGTTGAATTTGGATCCCAAGGTATACCTCCATGCGAACGGTACAAAATGTTATTGTCCATTTTAACGGAACTGAAATTATATACGCGTATACATTCGCCGTAATGTTGTTTACTTGCCCTTATTGTTGAATTTAGAATTGTTACATAACACCTATTTACGAGATTACCGGAAATATTAATCACATGATCGATGGTACCTGCGTTAGATATTAGCCCATTAATACTTGCAGTACTACAGGCAATATTTATACCTAAATCCATCAAATATGAATTCATGAATTTATTTATTTCAACATTCTCAATTTTTAATGTGCTGTTTTGTGCATTAATACACATACCCGGAAAATCAGGAACAAGATTGTATACGCCTTCTATTCTTATATTTTTTATCGACAAACTTACCTGGTAAGCTGAAAATGCACCTCTGGCGCTACCTGTGATTGCACCCAAATTATCCTTTGTTCCACCGAATACCTGAAGGTTCAGGAAAGCAATTTTTTCGCTACCTGTGCCGGTAATGGTAATAACGTATTCAATATCAGGTGTATTTGGTTTATCTTTCTGAGTATTGTATTGGATTATGCACTTATCATAGCTTGAACCGAAAATAGAAAGCGATTTGTTTTTAATAACTAGTTTCTCTGTATATACACCATCCTCAACGTATATTATAGAATTTGTGGGAGCGGCGTTAATAGCCGCCTGTATAGTTGCATATTGAGAAGGAACATATAGTGATGCGGCATCAGTAGCAATACTCAATATTAAAATAAACCAAGCATTAATTATTATTTTTTTCATATTTAAAAAATTAAATTTTCATGAGAATTGTATTACAAAACGCCAAGCACCCTCTGTTTGGCGGATATAACATTACATTATTTAAATACTCATTTTTGATTTTTTTTAATAAATCAAACAAATGTAGTAATATTTTATATTTTCAATGAGTTATTGGGTGTGCCTTGAATGGTAAACATAGTAAAGTTCTTTTAAGTGACTCAAAGAGCAAGTTTAGGGGATGAAAGTTTCTTTCGGATTCTTTGGGGGGTAATAATAGAGAGCAATAAGATAAATCTTTAATTGGCGTTAATTTCAGGCTGTAACCTGAAAAGATATAATCGACTGAGGCGAATAGTTTCAAGTTGAATGGAGTATTATGCAGGTATAACCTTCAAGAATGGAAAATCTGAGGGGGAGGATTGGAGTGAAAAATGAAAAGTAAAAAATGAAGAGTGAAACTGGCACCAAAATAGTTTTATATGAATCCGTATTTGTCGGCAATGAATATTAGTAGCATTGATAGTGTAAAGGAAACCAGTGGCGCAATCATCCACATCACAAAAAATCTTCGGACTTCGGTTTTTTTAAAAATGTGATTAGGACCTAGTTTTGCAACGCCAATACCTAGAATGGCAGCAACATTCACTTGTACCAGCGATGTTGGGATTCCTTTTGTTAACGATGCTAATAGCAGTAAGGTTGCGGATACAAAAGCTATAATTACTGCCTCAAATTTCCCGAATAGGACAATTTCTCTCCCTGTATTCTCTAGTATTTTTTGACCGAAAATTGAACTTCCAATTCCAAAACTTGGAGCAACAATTAGAATTGATAGAATTAGTAGCAAGATGAAGTTTTTGTCTAACGATATGTGTAACTCATTTGCTGTCATTGTTGTAATTGGACCAGCGGCATTGGCTACGTTGTTTGCTCCAATTGAGAAAGCAACGTAAAGGGACATGATTATTAGTAGAGTATTCCATACGGGTTTCATATTCTCACTCTGAGCTCGTTGCAGGGTAAGCCCCCTCCTTCGCATTGGTTTATAGATATACTTCCCTAGGAGTAGGCTTATTATGAATGATATTATTGGTAGGATAAACCATGTTGGGATTATTTGGAAGAATAGTTTATCGGAGTGAAGGTTGTGAAAGTATAACGCGATAGCAGCTATGGATAATACAGTGGATTGGCTTGTGGATTGGGGTATCCCGACTAGATTGGCAATAAGTAGCGATATTGCAACTGAGAAAAGTATGATTGACACTACTGGGACGGACATCAACTCTGGAGGCAATAGCTCTTTTCCCATTGTAACTGCCGTTCCTTTTCCTGCAATAATAGCTCCCAGAAAAACCATTATTCCGAATAGTCCAGGGATTAAACTTTTTTTAATAACCTTAGCGCCATAAGCAGCAGAGAAAGCGGGTCCAGTTCCGCTTCCACCCATTGTTACGGCTAAAAACATTGCAGCTAGAAATGGAATTAGTAGATGGCTAATTAAAGATGTATCCATGTTTGTTATCTCACCTAATATTTAATATCCTTAGTGATGTATTAATTTATTTATAAAGTATACTTATTGCTATTCTATAGATTTAGATATACTTTTTTAGTATTTCGAATCCGCTAAAGTAGCAAATAAGTTAAAAATGCAATGGCTTATGAGAGTATTTTAGGGGGAATTTTAGATTGTGGGCTTTAGGCTATTAGGGGTTGCGGGTTGGAAATTCGGCAAAAGTGTGCGAACTATATCGCAAAATGCGATGGTTTGGATGGGATGAATTGGAGTTGACAGTTGCAAATAGTAAGTTGCCGGTGTCCAGTGGAAAGGAGTTTTGGTGTTTTTGAAGGATATCGCAAAATGCGATACATTTGGTGGTGTTTGGGAAAGGTTTCAGATTAAGGGGGTAACTGTTTCTTTTAACGTTTTCTGATAAGTTGAACAATGGAGAATATAATACCAATTAATCCTGCAATAAGAAAGATTGTTGAGTATTTTCTTTCGAACATTACTTTAGTTGCAGCACCTGCAATAATAAAAAGCATTGAGGCGATTAAAGTATACAAGTAAATCGATCTATTATTCATATTAGCTTTTTGTGGTATTGCACATCCAATTACTTTTCTTGTTACACAAAAGTAAATATTTTTTATTGAACATTTAAGTGCTATTTAATTCTTTGAAAAGGCAAGAGGAAAATTAAAAATTAAGAATGAAAAGTGACAAGTGAAAAGAGGTTTTGCAGCTTTTGCTAAATATCGCAAAATGCGATGGGATTTGGTGGCGGTTTGGGTTACTATCGACCCTTCCAGTTCTAACGAATCTGGAAGGTCAACCAAGGTGGTTAACCTAGCAGAGTCCGAAGGTCCTGCTAGAGTTTAATAATCCTAAGCCAACTACAGCTTAAGCTAAGCATTAATCTGTTTACCCAAGCAAAGCCCGCAAGAATAGAAAATCCGAGGCGGGAGGCCTCGGATTTTCTGGGTTATTCTTTTGTTGAATTTGGTGCGGTTTGAAACCGCAATTTAACGATGGAGGAGATATGCTTCGCTAACCGAGTGTATTTTGTTAACTCGCTGAAAGCAATTTATGACGAGCAAGGTCAATTATTTTTTTTGTTTTTTTTGTTTTTTTTCATAGATGCAATAATTTTAACAACCTTATCAGTCTCTTTTTTAAAATAAATCTTAACGAATTTTGGAGAAATCAATTTTCGTATTGTAAAAAAATAGATTATTCCACAAATTAATAATATAATAGAGATTATTGTTGTTATCAGATTAATATCATTTGGGCAATGATTTAACCGATGCCTATTACAATAAAATAGTATTTCCAGTAATAAAAGAAGGCTAATAAGTACAATATGAAAATAGTATATAATTGGATAAAATTTTACACCTTTTTTCTCACCTTTACCTCTATAAGAATTCAAAAAAGTTTCCCAATGATAACTTTCAGGATGCTTTTTTTCTATATATACCTGATATAAGCAATAATTCTTGCATTACTATTTAATCTATTAGCAGTAAAATGTAGGTTAAACAATAATAATAAAATAATTAAGCAAGGAAACAACATAATATAACCTGTATTTGAAATATAATCTAAAAAGATACATGCCGCAGTAAAAATGATAAGAGGTCGTTCGAATACATATTTCTTATTATCATTTAACTCGTTTCTTAGTAATTCATATTCCTTTTCATACATTCTAGTGTCCTCCATTTATATTATATGTAATATAATAGGGATTTATATTATTTGGATAATACCAACTAATGTTCCCTCGATTTAAGACATTGCGGAATTACTCAGTAACTTTATCATCGTAAGTTATATTTTTATAAATATACAAAAAAAATGTATTCCCAAATATACCTTAATAGCTTAAACCTTAAAAAATTACAAGTATTCAGATAAGCCTTAAAGATGATTTGGTAAATCTTAGTGGCAGGAGGCTTAAACTAAGCGTTACTCTGTTTACCCAGATTAAGCCCGCAAGAATAGAAAATCCGAGGTGGGAGGACTTGGATTAACGGGGATAAATGGTACAGTTGGATAAATTTGAGTTTGCACTAATAACAACTTGTAATTCAATGTAGATGACTTAACGATTTTACCATTGACTCTTCCAGTTCTTACGAATCTGGAAGGTCAACCAAGGTGGTTAACCTAGCAGAGTCCGAAGGTCCTGCTAGAGTTTAAATAATCCTAAGCCAACTACAGTTTAAGCTAAACTTTACTCTGTTTACCCATGCAAAGCCCGCAAGAATAGAAAATCCGAGGTGGGAGGCCTCGGATTAATGGGGTTATTCTTTTATGGAGTTTGGTGCGGTCAGAGACCGCTGTTTAAAGACGACGTAGATACGCTTCGCTAATCTACGCCGAGCGGGGGATTTGATCGCGGTTGAGAGTGGCAAGGGTAAGTGGTAAGTGGTAAGTGGCAAGCGACAAGTGGCAAGTGGCAATGGTTTTTGGTGTTTTGGTAAGATATCGCAAAATGCGATGGGAGGTGGTGGTTGAGAGTGGTAAGTGGCAAGTGGTAAGTGACAAGTGACAAGTGGCAAGTGGAAAGTGAAAAGTGAAAAGGGACAAGGGTTTTTGGTGTTTTGGTAAGATATCGAAAAATGCGATGGGATTTGGTGGCGGTTTGGGTTATTGTTGACTCTTCCAGCTCTTACGAATCTTCTGGCACGGAGAAACCCCCTGCACCATTGAAACAAGGGGGTGAAACAGATTTTCGTATACTCTATCAATTCTATTTTTAACCAATTCACCAGAAGACAATCCTAATTAAAGCACTCTATTAGCCCTCCTTTTAGGAGGGTTGGGAGGTTTTATAGTATTAACTGTTAAAGCCCCTTAATTTAAGTGGTTTGGGGTTGATTGTAAGGTGGAGGGTATAAGTAATCCTAAGCCAACTATAGTTTAAGCGAGTTACTCCTTTTACCCAGGCAAAGTTTGCAAGTATAGAAAATCCGAGGTGGGAGGCCTCGGATTAATGGGGGTAAATATCTCTCTTATCGATTTCTGATAAGTTGAATAATGGAGAATATAATACCAATTAACCCTGCAATTAGAAAAATAGTTGAGTATTTTCTTTCGTACATTACTTTAGTTGCAGCACCTGCAATAATAAAAAGTATTGAGGCGATTAAAGTATACATGTAAACCGATCTATTTTTCATATTAGCTGTTTGTGGTATTGCACATCCAATTACTTTTCTTGTTAAACAAAAGTAAATATTTTTTATTGAACATTTAAGTGCTATTTAATTCTTTGAAAAGGTAAGAGGAAATAAAAAATTAAGAATGAAAAATGATAAAAGATTTTTTGGTGCTTTTGCGGAATATCGAAAAATGCGATGGGATTTGGTGGCGGTTTGGGTTACAATTGACTCTTCCAGTTCTTACGAATCTGAAAGGTCAACCAAGCCGATTAACCTAGCAGAGTCCGAAGGTCCTGCAAGAGTTTAATAATCCTAAGCCAACTACAGTTTAAGCTAAACTTTACTCTGTTTACCCATGCAAAGCCCGCAAGTATAGAAAATCCGAGGTGGGAGGCCTCGGATTAATGGGGGTAAATATCTCTCTTATCGATTTCTGATAAGTTGAATAATGGAGAATATAATACCAATTAACCCTGCAATTAAAAAAATAGTTGAGTATTTTCTTTCGTACATTACTTTAGTTGCAGCACCTGCAATAATAAAAAGTATTGAGGCGATTAAAGTATACATGTAAACCGATCTATTTTTCATATTAGCTGTTTGTGGTATTGCACATCCAATTACTTTTCTTGTTAAACAAAAGTAAATATTTTTTATTGAACATTTAAGTGCTATTTGATTCTTTGAAAAGGCAAGAGGAGAATTAAAAATTAAGAATGAAAAGTGACAAGTGAAAAGAGGTTTTGGTGCTTTTACAGAATATCGCAAAATGCGATGGGATTTGGTGGCGGTTTGGGTTATTATTGACTCTTCCAGTTCTTCCGAATTTGGAAGGTCAACCAAGCCGATTAACCTAGCAGAGTCCGAAGGTCCTGCTAGAGTTTAATAATCTTAAGCCAACTACAGCTTAAGCTAAGCGTTACCCTGTTTACCTAAGCGAAGCCCGCAAGAATAGAAAATCCGAGGTGTGAGGGGCGCCGTGATTTATTTTAATTTTAATATTATTTTTAATTCATTCTCTATGTAAGCGTTAAAACGCTTAATATATTCAGCATTTTCAACTAATGAAACTCCTGCTCTACTTTTTGCTATCAAACTATTTGATATAACACTTTTATCAAAAACATTATTATCCTCCTCATAACCTGCTACAAGAATTCCTATTAGTTCAGGTTTTTCTTGAAGTGAGAAAACGGGACTTCCACTATTACCAAAAGTCGCATTTGATTCAATTAACGTAATGTGATTTAAATCTTTGTTTTTCATATTTTTGTATGGAATCCAAGCAATATATCCTGGCTTATACGTTGAAATACAATAATTTCTAATTGAAGATTGTATGTGATCAGGGTATCCACAAATCCACACTAAATCTCCTAGGTGCGAGGAGGTCATAGAATTAATCGGGAAAATTCTAAATTTTTTTTTAAATAGTTTTTTTGAGTATTCATAATACAAATTACCGGAGGATAAAATAATAGCACCTAAATCAATTTTTGAATCTGGGTATACAAATGTATTTGGAGATTTATTAAAATTAATAATTGGCACAGGTATTCCAAAATAGTCTAATGTACTAATGGTATCAGCATAAGAAGGTCGAATATAAATTTCTTTACTTCCTTTATTTTTAAAATAATCTATAATATGTCTAGCCGTTATAATATTACTTAAGATAATTGTATCAACATGCAAATAAGTCAATAAACCACTTCCTATGGGATTAAACTTAGTCATAAGTTTCTTTTTTCCATTAACCAATACTGTATCAGATTTTTCTTCTCCAATAGCAACAACAAATTCACGAATATCCTTTAAAAACAATTCTCTAACTAAAGTTTCTTGGGATCTTACTTCTAACGAAACTAAAGTGTAAATTACAATAAAGGAAAAAATTTTTCTTTTCATATATAGTTACTTATCTTATCTTCAATCATGTTGCATAACTCTTTTATAACCCAATCTTTATTTGGATTATAATACCTAGTATGGAATGATAATCCAAACTCTGTTTTGTATTTATACACCAAAGTTAAAACTATTTCTTTTTAATTATCAGGATGTGATACTTAATTTTCTTTTGAAATAATTGTACTTCCAATTAAGTGAAACCTATCTTTGTTTTAGGTTCATTAAGGTATAGAATTTACCCCCAGAATTTCCTTACCTTTGAAAAACCAAGTGAAAAGCGAATAACGATTAACAGCTCACGAATAACGAATGAATAAACTCAGGGTATGTCGAATTTGATAGTATATAAGGCTTCCGCAGGATCGGGAAAGACTTTCCGGCTGGCGGCGGAGTATATTAAGCTGGTTATTCACGATCCGCAATCGTACAAACGGATTCTTGCGGTTACCTTTACCAATAAGGCTACCGCCGAGATGAAGGGGAGAATTCTTGAGGAGCTTAAAGGTATTGCCGATGGCAAAAAGAGCCCAATGTTCGCACTTATCTGCGAGGAGACCCGCATAAACCCTGATACCGTTACAGCCAGAGCGTCAAAGGCGCTATCCAATATACTGCACGATTACTCACGTTTCTCGGTAAGCACCATCGATAGTTTTGTGCAGCGGATTATTCAGGCTTTGCTATGGGAGATTGGGCAGCAGGGTGGTGGCGATATCCGTTTGGATTTTAAGCCTGTTCTGGAGCGTGCAGCGGATATTATGCTTGATGAGTCGGTGGATAACCCTGCGCTGTTCCAGTGGTTACAATCGATGGGCGAATCGCAGCTGGAGGCGGGGAAGAGCTGGGATATCCGTAGCGGTTTGGTTAACCTTGGGCGGGAGTTGTTCTCCGAGAGTTTCAGGCTATTGAGCCACGATGAGATTATTGCAATTACCGATAAGGAGAAGGTTAACGCCCTGAAAAAGGAGCTGAATGGGTTAATTGGTAGTATTTCGGGTAGCGTAATTGGGCTAGGAAAGGATACACTAAAAGTTATAGGTGAGTTTGGGTTTAGTGAGAAGGATTTTGCTTATGGAAGCAGTGGCGTTTACGGCTTTTTTGAGAAGTGCGCCGATTTGGATTTTGGCGAACTGCTCCCAAAGCTGGATGGTGCTCGTGTGCAGAAGGCGTTGGATAGCCCATCGGGTGAGGATTGGGTAACGGCCGCGGATAGGAAGAATGCTGGGAAGTTTGCCCAGATATCGGGTTTAATCAGCGGGAAGTTGCACCCAGCTCTAGCCAAACTTTATAATACCATTGGGGAGAATGAACCCCAGTACAACTCGGCAAGGCTGGTGCTAAAGAATCTGGATTCGCTGGCAATCCTAAGCGATTTGTGGCAAACCATCAGGAAGCTATCAACCGAGGAGGGTTTTATGCTGCTGGCGGATAGCGGCCCGCTGCTGAGGGAGTTTGTGAAGGAGACGGATGCTCCCTTCGTTTACGAGAAGGTTGGAACCCGTTTCGATAGCTTTATGATTGATGAGTTTCAGGATACATCGGTTATTCAATGGCAAAACTTTAAGCCGCTTATAGAGAATAGCCTTGCTCAGGGCAGCTTTAGCATGGTTGTGGGTGATGTGAAACAGGCCATTTACCGTTGGCGTAATGGCGATTGGAGGATACTGTCATCGGGACTTGAGGTTGATTTTGCATCGCTGGGAATTACCCATAAACCGCTGGATGTAAACCGAAGGAGTTTGCCCGCAGTTATCGATTTTAATAATCTTTTCTTTACCAGCGCATCGATAGTTTTAAAGGCCTTAACCGAGGAGATGGTTGTTGGCACTAATCTAGAACCTGATTTCGGGAAGGAATTTTCGCTTGCATACGATAATGTTATTCAAAAGAAATCGAAGAAGGATGAGGGCGAGGGTTACGTTGAGGTTAACTTTTTGCCCAATGAGGATAAGTCGTTCAACGAGAATCTAAAGAATTATCTACCCGATTTAATCTCGGATATTCAGAAGAGAGGCTATAAAGCGGGAGATATCGCAATTCTGGTACGCTCCAATAAGGATGGGCAGGATTTGGCAAATATTCTACTATCGCATAAACAGACAAACCCCGAAACGTTTGGTTCATTTGATGTTGTTAGCCAGGAGGGGTTGCTGCTTGTGTCATCGCCAGCAATAAGGCTGTGCATTGCGGCTATCCGGGCAACCTATCAACCGAAGGATAGCATCACAAAGGCGTGTCTGGCAGCGGGTCTGAGAACCATTAATGGCAATAGCGCAGTTTCGTGGCATCAGCTCTTTACCGGGGAGGCTTTAGATATTGAGGTTGAATGGCTAAAAGGGTTTAGAACTCGGCCTGTGCAGGAAGTTTTTGAGGCAATCATAAAACGATATGGGCTGCTGAATAGTAAGAAGGAGCTGGCCTATATATCGGAGCTGCACGAGCAGATTCTTAACCTATCGCGTAAAGGGCCTAATGATATTGGTCGATTCCTAGAATGGTGGGATGAGGATGGCATTAAGCTTGCGCTAACCATGCCCGATTCCGAGAATGCGGTAACCATAACTACAATACATAAATCTAAAGGGTTACAGTTCCCGGTTGTTATAATTCCGCATGGGGATTGGCAGTTTAACCCACCCGGAATGAAGCCATTGCTTTGGGTTGAATCCTCTCAAAAACCATTCGATATTCTTCCTAAATACCCAATAAATTCGGGAAAGGATTCCAAGAGCAGCTACTTTGCAAAATCAGCCATTGAGGATGATATGCAGGTGCTGGTGGATAATATCAACCTGCTTTACGTTGCTTTTACCCGTGCCGAGAATGAGCTGTACGTTTTTTGTCCACAAAAAAAGGAGGATAGCAAGATTTTAAGTACTTCTCCATTGATGAGGAGTGTTCTGTCGGCTATTGATTCATCGGAATTTGTTGTTGATGCCGATAGATATGGTGATTCAGCCATCAGCTATAGTAGGGGTAAGCGTGATATCTACAAAAATCAGAAAACGAAAGGGGGCAACCCAATATGGATTCTTGAGAATTACCCGGCTGGCGAAACAAAGGCGAATGTGAAGCAGAGGCTTGAATCAACCGATTTCTTCTCGGAATCGACGGCAAGCTATATCCAATCAATAAATTATGGTAAGCTGATGCATACGCTCTTCTCAAGGATTGCCTACTCATCGGATATCGACAATGCCCTTAATTCTATGCAATTGGAGGGGTTGATAAATTTGGAACAGAAGGAACTACTGAAAGGAAAAATGGAACAGCTGCTTGTTCAGGAGCCCTATTCAAACTGGTTTTCGGATGAGTGGCAGATAAAAAACGAAGCATCGGTGATAACGCCCGAAGGCTCTACCTATCGCCCCGATAGAGTTATGATAAAAGCGAATGAGGTTGTTATTGTTGATTATAAGTTTGGGGCGGAGTCGGAATCGTACCATAAGCAGATTCGAAGGTATTCAAGCCTAATTCAAAAAATGGGTTACGAACGGGTTGATGGGTATTTGTGGTATGTGGATTCGGAGAGGTTGGTGGAAGTTAAAAGTTAAAAAAGAAAAGTTAAAAGAGAAAAGATGGAAGTCGGAAGACGGAAGAGGGGAGATGCTTAATAATTTGAAAATTGAGGGATTTGAAGATTTGAGAATTTGAAAATAAGACAATGGGACAATTTGAAAATAAGACAATTTGAAAACTGCACTATCTCTATGGAGAACTGGGCGCTAATGTTTTTTCACTTTCCACTTTTCACTTTTCACTTCTCACTTCTCACTTTTTCCCTATCTTGCGAAAAAATAAAACTAAAACCTACGGAGATGAAAAAATATTTAATAATTCTTTTGCTACCATTGGCAATAGCATGTAAACAAGAGCCTAAGGAGGCTATTATTTCGGGTACATTACAGAATTACAGGGACACGGTTGTGTATTTGAGTTCGAAGGGTATTACCGAAACTGTTAAATTGAATGCCGATAAAACATTTGAGTATAAAACTACTATCGATAAGCCTGTTCTGTATACCATAAAAACTGGAAGGAAGACTAATTTTGAGCTATATCTTAACCCTGGAGATAAAACTCAGGTAACTATCGATTTTGAGAATTTAAAGGAGGGTCCAAAGTTCTCGGGTGTTTTGGAAAGCGTGAATAAAATCCTTCAGGAGAAAGAGGTTGTTGTTGATAAATATATTACAAACTATCAGGAGACTTTTACTCTAAAAAAAGATGAGTTTAACAAGAAGATGGACTCGTTAAAGAATGCTCTTGTTGAGAAAGTACAAACAATCTCCAACAGTAAAATTGCTGAACTCGAAACCGAAAGGGCCGATTATCTAGTTAAATCATTAGAGGCAAATTACCCCGAATATCACGCTTACTACAGTAATATTGAGTTTAAACCCGATAGTGCTGATTATTCCTTCCTTGAAGGATTTAATTTGAATAATGCTTACCATTTGATGTATAAAGAGTATTTGGAAGTTTTGAATGCTACTATAATTAATAAATTCAAGAAGGAGATAGGGAATAATAATTTAGAATCGATGCCAGCAACTGAAAGACTACCAAAACTATTTGCCTTTATTGATAAAAGTGCTACCAATTCTGAAGTTCGTGATTATTTGAAGCAGGTTAATTTCATGGACGATCTTTCTTATGGCGAATTCTGGAAACTAACCGATTTGGTGGATAGGTATAAGGCCGAATGTCAAACTGTAGGTTACAAGAATATCATTGAAAAGCTTTATGACCAGAAGATGAATTTAGCACCCGGAAAAACTGCTCCGCTATTTAAGTATAAAGATATTAATGGTAAAGAATACGCACTTGAAGATCTAAAAGGGAAGCTTGTATACATCGATTTTTGGGCAACATGGTGTGGCCCATGTCGTCATGAGCTACCTTACCTCGAAGAGGTAGAAAAGGCCTACTTGGGAAAGAAAATTACATTCATCAGCATGTCAGTGGATGATGATATGTTTGCTTGGGATAAAATGGTGAAAGATAAGAAGATGATGGGTCTCCAGTTACATGCCGATGGCGCATTTAACTCAACAGTAGCAAAAGATTATCAGATTAAAGGAATTCCAACATTTGTTCTTATCGATCAGAATGGTATTATTATCTCTCCAAGCGCGCCAAGACCATCATCTGGTGCTGATTTGATTAATCTACTGGATGAGAATCTGGTGAAGATAAAATAGAGAAATTAACAAATTATTGAACAATCGGGCTAGCCATCGGCTGGCCTTATTTGTTATGTATTAAAATTACACGTTAAAGTCATTTTACCTTAGATTGGAATATAGATATATTATATCTATCAATTTTTTTCATTTTTCGTTTGATACCTAATACTAATATTATTTACTTTACAATACACAAACAAAATTTAAAAAATGGTCTATCCCTGGGGCGATAAGCGGCGGTTTAATAGCTATGCCGGTTATTTTAAACGAACATTTGGTGGCAGAGTCCAAAAACTTACCATCAATGCTGGATTTACCTGTCCAAATCGCGATGGAACTGTTTCAACTGGAGGTTGTACATATTGCAAAAACGATGCTTTTAACCCAAGTTACTGCGATCCCCAAAAATCAATTACCCAGCAATTAAATGAGGGAATTGAATTCCATGCACTTCGTTATAAAAGAGCAAAAAACTACCTTGCTTACTTTCAGGCATATTCAAATACACATGCACCAGTTGAAAGGATGAAAGAACTGTATTCCGAAGCCCTCTCACACCCCGGTGTAATTGGTTTGGTTATTGGTACACGCCCTGATTGTGTTGATTTTGAGAAATTGGATTATCTCGAAGAGTTATCGAAGAACTACTATATATCTGTGGAATATGGTGTAGAATCATGCTTTAACCGTACTCTCGAATCCATAAACCGTGGACATTCATTTGAACAATCGGTTTGGGCTATTGAAGAAACTGCCCGAAGAGGAATTAATACTGGCGCTCATATTATATTTGGCTTACCCGGAGAATCCCGAGAGGAAATGTTATCGCAGGCTGCGATACTTTCAGATTTGCCACTTACATCAATAAAATTTCATCAGCTTCAGATATTCAGTGGGACAGAAATGGAGATACAGTATAATGAGACTCCTGGGAAATTCTCTCTTTTTGCGATGAATGACTACCTTAACTTTGTTGTTGATTTCTTAGAGAGACTCAATCCTAATTTTGTGATTGAGAGGTTTACTAGCGAAGCTCCTCCCTGGCATTTGGTAGCACCCAACTGGGGTCTTCTCCGAACCGATCAACTCCTTACAAAAATTGAAAAAATACTGGAGGAACGAAACACCTGGCAGGGACGTTTTTTAGAAATGAATGTTTGGTAGCTAACTCAAGTTGCTGGATGCTAGTTGCTGATATCTATCTATTTTATATTCGGATTGACATATTTCATCTCTTAAAGTTAAATGCAAAAAGAATCAAATACAGTAACTCACTAAACTAGTGACTTGCAACCAGTAACTAGCAACTAAGGTTAATTATTAAAATTGCATAGAATAAGATCTATCAAAGAATTTGCTCCTTTTCTCATAATATCCGATTTTGACATACCGTGAATTTTGCAGATATTGCATGTCAATTTAAATCTTTTTTTATCTTCTTAAATCAAAACCGAGTATTCTGTACGAGTTCAGCGAAGCTAATTCATTAACCGAACAGAGTGAGTTCAGTGAAGCTAATCCTTGTTCTGAAATCTTATTTTTCAATAACAAACAACTCCCATGCCTCCTTTTCTAAAACTTGTTGCCGACGATTTATACAACGAATTTGGGAATGATATCTCCAAATTAAACCTTGTTTTCCCGAGTAAAAGAGCATCGCTTTTTTTCAATAAATACCTTTCGGAGAACTTGAAAGTCCCAATCTGGCAACCCTCTACAATTACCATATCTGAATTAATGTATAAGATATCGGGATTAAGGCAAACCGATCCGTTATCGTTAATTGTCAAACTATACAACATCTACCAAAAGCAATTACATACCGAGGAGACATTCGATAATTTCTATTTCTGGGGAGAGGTTATGCTTGTTGATTTCGATCAGGTAGATAAATATCGTGTTGATGCCTCTAAATTATTCACAAATATCCTTGATATTAAGGAGATTGATGAGCGTTTTGGGGGCTTCACACCCGAGCAGATTGAGGTATTGAAAAGTTACTTAGGGGTGATGACCGATTCCAATAACTCCATTATCCGCGATAGATACCTATCGATATGGAAGGTTTTAGGCTCAATTTACAGAGAATTTCGCTCGGCAATAATATCAGAAGGGATTTGCTATGATGGTTTAGCATACAGCCTCGCAGCGGCTAAATTAGATGATAGTACTAATGCTCCCTTAGAGGGAACCTACGCTTTTATTGGATTCAATGCCCTTAACGAGTGCGAAAGGGCACTTTTTAAGCATCTAAAAAAGACCAATAACGCCCTATTTTACTGGGATTACGATGTATCATACATCCAATCCGATGTTCACGAAGCCGCTCTCTTTTTACGTGATAACCTGAATGAGTTCAGGAATAAGTTGGACCCTGAGCATTTCAATAATTTCAACAAGAATTCAAAGATTTACCTTATTGCAACCCCATCGGGCGTTACACAGGCAAAGCTATTACCCCAAATAATTAGCAATTTGAAGGGTGAAACGTCTGTGCTTGGTATCAACACAGCAATTGTACTTCCCGAGGAACATCTTCTACTCCCTGTTCTATCTGCTTTACCCGAGGACATTGGCGAGCTGAATATCACAATGGGTTACCCTTTAAAGGAGACAGCAGCGTATAACCTAGCGGAGTTTCTTATCAAATTACATATCAATTCAAGGACAGATGATGATGGAAGAGTGCGTTTCTACCATCGTGATGTTCTTTCGGTTTTAAACCACCCATATCTGCAAATAATTGATTCAGAAAGATGTAATTCAATTATCAATAGGATAAAGGCAGAGAATATCATTTTCGTGGATGTCAAAGATTTAATGAGTTTTCCAGTAGCAGAGGCTTTGTTTGTTGGACAAACATCGGGGAATCAAATGGCTGCATACATGGTTGAGGTATGCAGGCTGGTGGCTGGGCATATCAAAAAAAGTATTGATGCAGAGAATTTTAATGCCCGAATCGAACTCGAATACCTTTTCTCGCTTTTTACAAATCTTAACCGTTTGGTCGATGTCATTAACCAGAATAGCATAGATATTAGCTTAAAGATTTTCCGTCAGCTATTCCGAAAAGCATTTGCTCAGACCAGAGTCTCCTTTAGCGGCGAACCACTTTCGGGTATCCAAATAATGGGCTTTCTCGAAACCCGAACATTGGATTTTGAGAATGTAATTATGCTTTCGGTAAACGATGATGTGCTACCCGGTAATCACCATCGACCGTCGTTTATAACCCCATCGCTTAGATTTGCTTACGGTTTGCCCGATTATACCCATCAGAATGCCATTTATGGTTACTACTTCTACAGGCTTCTTCAACGCTCAAGGCAGGTTTACCTTGTGTATCGTAATCGTGCAGAGGGATTGATGTCGGGCGAGTTAAGCCGATTTGCCCTTCAGCTCCTTATGGAGAGCGGAAAGACGATTGAAAGGGTTGATGTTAAGTTCGATCTAGGCATCACCACACAAAACGAAATTCTTATTGAGAAAACCGAATCAGTCATTAAAAAATTGGATAGATATTTAAGCGATGACGAGGGCAAAAAATACTTTTCGCCTAGCGCTTTTACATCATATCTCAGCTGCCCGCTTCGGTTCTACTACCGTTACATTGCCGATATCCGAGAAGCCGATGAAGTAGCCGAAGAGGTTGATCTCCCTGGATTTGGAAAGATACTCCATGCGGCAATGGATTTAATCTATAAGAGTATTGGCAAGGATACAATTGAAAAAGCCGATTTAGAATTGATAGTTAATAACCCCCAAGGGCTTGACCTGCTTATTGAGAAAGCATTTGCCAAGGAGTACCTCAAAACCGATAAGGAGGATATTAAAACGCTACTTACAGGTCGAAATCTTCTTATCCTTGAGCAGATTAAGTACTCAATTGTTAAGATGCTAAAAACGGATATCAAGCGAACCCCATTCAAAATTCTTAAGATGGAGGAGGAGGTAAGGGCAAATCTTCAGTTTAAGAGTAATGGAAAAGATTATCAACTCAGAATTGGCGGTATTGTTGATAGGCTTGATACGGATGGAAATACCGTAAAGGTTGTTGATTACAAAACTGGTAAATCCGACGGAAAAGGTGAATTTACTTCCGTAGATGATTTTTTTGATGCAAAGAAAAGCGATAAAACCAAGGAGGTGTTTCAGATATTCACATACTGCTACGCGCTAAAGCAGCAGGAGGGTTATGCCGATATTAAGCCCGATCTTTGGTTTATTAGGAATGTATCGCCCAATTATGTGCCGGGTGTAATTTACAAGGAATCTGTTAAGTCTAAAATCGAAGTAAAATCGTTTAACCAGTTTGAACCCTTCTTTGTAGATAAACTGAAAAATCTAGTTGCTGATATTTTCGATACTACCAAACCGTTTAGCCAAATTACCGACCTTGATGTTTGTAAGAAATGTCCGTATGGGGGGATTTGTGGGAGGAGTTAGAAGACCGAAGATGGAAGTCCGAAGTCCGAAGTCCGAAGACGGAAGTTGGAAGTGGGAAGACCGAAGTTGGAGGTCGGAAGTTTAAAGACAGAGATAAGGAGTTTAAAGTGGTAAAGGGTTAATTAATGATAGAAATAGGTTATAATTAAATAAGCGATTGTTATGGAATTCAAATTTGAAAAACTTGTTATTTGGCAAAAAGCAATGGAAATGGGTGAGAGTGTGAATATCTTATCTCATAAGTTTCCTAAGAGTGAGGTGTATAACCTTTCCTCTCATCCGAAGAACTGTCGATTCAATAGCATTAAATATCTTAGAAGGTTCAATTGGTCAATCTAACCCAGAATTCAAGAAATTTATTGGATATTCTATTCGTTCACTAGCCGAAGTTGTTACATGTTTGCATAAAACCAGAAGGCGAGAGTATATTACCGAAGAAGAATTTACCTACCAGTACGAGTTTGCATTCAATCTAATGAACATGATGGTTGCCTTCAGGAATAAAATAAAATGAATTAGAATGATCTGAGTTTTATGTGATTTTTAACACGGAGGTGTTATGTTGTCTCCCGACTTCGGACTCCCATCTTCCGTCTCCAGACTTCGGACTTCGGACTCCCCACTTCCGTCTTCTGACTTCCATCTTCGGACTTCCAACTAATTGAATTTTCCCCAAAAACCTTTGCAAAACCAACACTTCGTACTATATTTGAAAAAACCTACATCGAATGGCACACAGTTTCGATACTTTTAAGGTTGAGCTAATTGATCGAGTATACTTACGAAACGATGGCTTTACAACCCCTAGAACAGCTAGAATTCAACTCTTTGATGCAAGAGGAAAGGTGATTATTGAATACGCATTGGCTGCGCCCATTATCCCCGAAATATATGAATCAATTGGACGTGGAGAAACGGTAAACCTTGATGAATGCTACCTCCATGGATTCTCATTAACAGCTTGTAGACGATTCCTAATTCTAGATAAAAATACAGTTGTTAAAATAAACGGTTTTTCGGCTCGTAATGCGGTCTTTGAAACAGCCTTCAATATTGATCTATCTTATGGTGAATTTGATACTGATACGTTTACCGTTGATGGCTCAATATTCATCGGGAAGGAATTGACCTTTCACTCATCTACTTTCAATACAAACGGCATTAATTTCGCCAACTGCTTTATTAAGGTCGATAAGTTCGACATGGTAATGGCCAGGTTCAATGATGGCGAAATCAACTTTAAGAACACTATTTTCGATAAGGGTTCAGTTGATTTTCAGGATGTTGATTTTGGTTCAGGGGATGTCAACTTTACCAATACCGAATTTGGCGAAGGCGATGTATCCTTCGTCAATACTCGCTTTAACGACGGAGATGTTAGCTTTAAAGTAGCCCGTTTTGGTCACGGGAAAGTCGATTTCCATTATGCAAAATTTGGGAAAGGCAATATTTCGTTCGAACGTGCCGAGTTTGGTACTGGTCGTATAGATTTCAGAACAGTTGAATTCGGCAAGGGTAAAACATCTTTCAATCGATGCGTATTTGGCGATGGTGAGGTAAACTTTGAGGGTGCCGAGGCGCATTATGGCAAGGTGTCGTTTAGAAAATCAATATTTGGGAATGGAGTCGTTTCATTCGAACTATATCACGGGAAAGGCTCTGAACTTGTGTTCGAAAAAGTCGCCTTCCCTGCCGATATCAGCTTTGCTGGATTAGTTGCTGAATCGCTAATACTTGATGCTTGCCAGTTTAACTCAACCCTTAACCTTCACGTTGAGGAGTGCGAAACGCTTAACATGACCGGAAGCGTTATTCGTGATATTGCGGATTATTATACACACGGCCCTTTGCCAAAGGTAAAAACGTTAAACCTTGCAGGGGTTCGCTTACTAGGCCAGTTCTACTGCGATTGGGAAACCAATTACATCGACAGGTTGATTTACGATCAAGAAGAAACTACCGTTGCTGAAAAAGCTGAACAGTTCCGGATTCTTAAGGAGAATTTTGGCAACCTTGGCAAGTACACCGATGAGGATAAAGCCTACGTTGAATTCAAACGTTGTGATCAAAAAGCAATCCTTCAAAGTGAACTTAAGGGAAATTTCTTTAAAAGGATAACAGCCTACATCAAATATTACTTTGAATTGGTTATTTTCGATTGGGTTGGTCTTTACGCAACGGCTCCATCGAGGGTAATTTTTAGCATGATTGTGATTTATGCAATATTTAGCCTGTTGTACACAGGTGTAGCTCTTTCTGGGTTAGGTGCTATTATTCCCGGAACTGCCGATGGTGAAAAGTTAGGGCTTGTAGTAAAAGGATTCTATTTCAGCGTAATTACTTTTTTTACTATTGGATATGGTGATTTTGCTCCTTCGGGAATTGCACGCTTGGTATCTGGTTTCGAAGGATTTTGTGGCGTTTTTATGATGTCATATTTTACAGTTGCTTTTGTAAGGAAAATATTGAGATAAATGCTTGAATTTTCTATTATAACGTCAGTTCGATGTAATAAACAATGTATTAATCTGTGTGTCAGCCAAATTGTTTTATTTGAAACAATGGAGTGCTGGAATAATGGAAAAATGGAAGAAAGAAGCAAAAATCTGTTCTCCATTATTCCATCATTCCAATCTTCCATCATCGTACTTAATAATTATATATCTCTGCAAATGAATACATTATTACATTTCTTATATCGAGTTCACATTAAATTATTAAAAATTACACTTTATGATTAAAAAACTTATTTTATCGGGAATAATACTATTTATTCTCTTATCAATTCAACAGGTAGATGCTTGTTCTACATTTTGCTTAAAAGACAGTAAAAGCATAGTATTCGGTCGAAGTTACGATTGGAACATCGGCTATGGGTACATGATGACAAACCTCAGAAACGTTAAGAAAACAAGATTTCTCCCATACGATGAAAAGCTAACTACTTGGACATCAAAATATGGTAGCGTAACATTTAACCAATATGGAAAAGAATACCCAATTGGGGGTATGAACGAAATGGGATTAGTTATTGATGTAATGACATTAAAAGATACCTATTATCCTAATCCTGATGAAAGATCGGCTATAGATGAGCTAGGCTGGGTTCAATATCAATTAGATAATTCAGCCTCAATACAAGATGTAATTGAAAGTAATATAACAATCAGAATTTCCAACAAGACATTCGTAAAACTCCATTTTCTTGTTAGCGATGCTTCAGGTAGAACACTGGCGGTTGAATTCCTGAATGGTGTTGCGACGTTCCACTACGATGAGAATTTACCATATAAATGCTTAACAAATAGCACTTATGATAACTCATTGACCTATCTTTCTAATCACATCGGTTTTGGAGGCGAAACACCTGTTGATTACCAGAACCATATATCTGCAAACTCACTTGAACGATTTGCTATTTGTGCCGACATGCTAAATAAATACAAAGAGGACATAAATACATCAATAATAGATTACTCTTTTGATATTTTAAATAATGTAAAAGACGAGGTTAGATCACAGTTTCAGATAGTTTATGATCTAAAAAATAAGGAAATCCATTTTCGTTCGCTTCAATCAAGCAATATAAAAACGGTGAACCTTAGCAGCTTTGATTTCGACTGCACTTCCAAACCCATGATGATTGATGTTAACACCACATTTGATGGGAATATTTTCAATAAATTTAGCCAGTACGACTCCACAGCAAATAGAGAGCTGATAATAAAGGCCTATCGTGAAACAGGAATAAAATTACCCGAAAACATAATTCTAAAAATAGCCAGATGGCCAGAGAATATTACTTGTTCTCAATAGAATTTTGAAAGTTGAATTACTTTGCTTTTTGAAAGGAAAATAGATGACAACCATCTATTTTCCTTTCTGCATTCTATATAGTTCATACCAATTTTGGGTGTAAGTATTTTTGTTATTATTATTGAAAATAGTGTGTAAACCCCTATTTTTTATAGGCAGTTAAATGATGACGCAACATTTATCTTATTTTTTCATCTATTATAAAAAAATAAGATATGAAATCTAGAATAGTATTAACTCAAATTCTTCTTTTAGCAACTTTTATTTCTTGTAATAAAGAAAAACAAGAGCGAAAAGTGACATGTACAAATCTTTATGATTATGCCTATTCGGAAAACTGCCCAATTGGCTCACTATGCACAACCAGTATATGTAATGAATATCAAGCAATTTGGAAGGAACTTTTTTTAGAAAAAAATAATTTAAGTGAAAGTTACTTCAATGACCATATCATTCTTTGCCAATCTGATACAATTACTTGGATGGATGGTATTTCATTTAGTATTTGCTATAAAGTAAAAATAGGTTGGGCTATTGCATGGAATTGCGATCAATTTATTATTAAAATTAAAAATGGAAATAGTCTCTATCCTTCGATTAATATACCGAGAGACGAATATCTATCAAAAGAAAATATTCGAATTGCAATTGATAATCATGCTTTTTCTTCAAACATGACAGCCATTTCTAATGATGAAGTATTGAAATTCACCAACAGTGAAATTGCATTAGACAAAATGATAAAAGATGCAAATGTCAGTACTTTATGTACCCGTTCGGTTTTCATTAATGATTTGGGACATATCAGCATAGAAGCTAATGCGGAATATGTTAATGAAGTTAACTTATGTATTGTTGGAACTATTGACTTAATAAATGGGAACACTCACTTTTATGATACCATGTGTAGAATATATTAACTACCTCTTTCCCCGGCAATTCTAATTCTACTTTGACAGATTAGAAAAACACACGAAAAATCAACCTAATTTGCTCCTATCCCTAAAGGGTGTAGGTTGATTTTTCTGCTTTCTCCCTTTAGGGTAAGGGGTAAAAAAGTAGAACCGAAGTGAAACGAGTTCGACGAATTCAAAAATCAAGTATAAACGTAATCTGTCAAAGTAGAACTAAGTAAATAAAACAAAAATCATAGTATTCGGCTTATTCTAAGTTGAATATGGGTTTATATAATAAATCTATAAAAAATAAATTCATCTTAAACTCCAAATTATTTAAAAACTATTATTGAGAAAAATTATATTTGAAATAAATCATTAATTTAGAAAATATGAAAGAAAGTAAACTCTCAAAATCAATTACTGGTAAAGCATTTACTGTATTTTTATTATTGCTAGTTTTATTTTTTAGCAGTTGTGATCCGCAAGATGGAAGCGGTCGTAAAAATATGGTTTCTGGGAAATGGCATATCCCGCAATTTGGAGCCCCAATGAATAGTTTAAACCTATACCTTCGTGAGGAGAAAGGAACAGGTAAGGTTACGGGTCGAAACGCAAATGGTAATTTTACTGTTAAAGGAAAAATGAGTGGGTATTCTTTCATTGGATCTTGGGAGGATTCAAACTTAATGCCTCCGAACAACAAAGGAACTTTTTTTATGGATTTTAATAACGATTGTTCATTATTTAAAGGAAAAATACAATTTAGAAAAGCCACAGGACTTGCTGATGATGAGTTTGAAGGCAAAAGCGTTCCCCTATCTATGGGCGAAGCAATGAGAAATGGCGTTATTACAAATGAAGATTTAAAGCAAAATAAAAAATAGAAAGGGTTTTAAAAATACGAATCATTTACGAAAAAGGAATTTGTTTGGGTTTTCAAAAACAAATCAAATCGTTATTTTTCTTTCCGTTGAGTCAAGGCTTTAAGCAAAAAAAACAAAAACGTATAGTTGGATTTAGGTTTGTGAATTGTACCTTCATCCAACTATTTTTATTAGGCTTCGCCTATAATCATTGTTTGATAAGGCAAAAAGGGTTGGTTTCATGATTTAGGAGCATCAAAACACCGCCCTCCCAGCCTAACCCTCGCTAACCATTGATGGAACCCGATTAGCTGGTTTGCTGGTATCTTCGTTTTCTGAAACCTTCCGGGCGCGGAGCTGCGCATCAAAAGTATCGTTAAGATTTTTTATCATGCTGCAAACATTGTCCCATTTAGCATCCTTGCTAATGGTTACATTGGCCTCGGCAAAAGCAACCATGTTACGTATATTCTGCTCGTACTCAGCCCTTAGCTTGCTGGCCGATGGGGTTTTAACCGTGATGGTTTGCTTAACCTTGCGCTGGTAGTACAGGCTTTCGAACTCCTGCTGGGCAAGCCTTAATCCTTCCAGTACTGGGGCAAGCCGCAGCAGCTCGATAGAGGCAGTATAATCGCGCTTTGCCACCTCGTTTAGCAGCGCGTTAACATTAGTAGATTCATCGGCAAGGGGTTGATTGGGCAAATCCTTACCAAACTGCTTAATAGCCCCACCAATAAGTAATGCCGCGCTTTTCTCGGTGGGCACAAGCGAATGCTCAAAACCCTTAACCATAAGGACTAGCTGCCGGATTAGCGTGCCTCGCTTTTTGTTAGCAGCCTTCACCTCATCGGTAAGCCTGCTCTTACGAATAGCCTTGTAGCTAGCCTGTATATTCCTATCGGACTCCTTAACGTTAAGGTACTGGGTACAGGTGTTTATCCCATCAATTTCTTCCGATTCAACAATGAAAAGTAGCTGTTTCCCGTATGAGAGCAGCTTGGCCAGCGTTAGGCGCGAAAAACTGAAAAATAAACTCATAATTTAAAATTTTAGAGGTTAAATTGATATTCCAGTTACTTACTGCTAGTAATCCTCCTTTGGTTTAAGTATGAGATTACCCCCCTCGGGAGCATTCGTGCAGCATTTTGTATTACATAACGGGTGATATTGCCTTTAATTATATCATTTAACCTTTTTTCACAAATTAATTTTTTTTAAGCTTCCGTACGCCTTCGAAAGGGCAAAATGAATCCATTTCATGCTTTTGTAACCTCTCGGAAGGGCAAAATGAATTCATTTCATGCTTTCGTAACCTCTCGGAAGGGCAAAATGAATCCATTTCATGCTTTCGTAACCTCTCGGAAGGGCAAAATGAACTCATTTCATACTTCCGTACGCCTTCGAAAGGGCAAAATGAATCCATTTCATACTTTCGTAACCCTACGGAAAATAAAAGGCGAAGCTAGTTCGGTGCAGACATTGACAATTTAAATCGAACGTACTTTAAATTAAAGTTGTTGGGTGATGACTAGCAATCCTAATTGCATTCATCTATTTTATTGAACTAGATCAACAATTATTATTGAGTAAGGCAAGAAGGATTCGCTTCGTAAATAAGGAAGGGTTATGAGAAGTTATATTTGAATCATTAGCAAATTAAGACAAAGTATGTCATTGAAAAATAAGTAATCGAGGAATAAAATTGAAGTACGGTTTTTTTTAAAATATTTATCGAAAGAACAAAAAAAATTAAAAATATTGCCAATATTAAAATAATGTGTAACTTTAAATATGAAGAACAAAAGAATCTCACTATAATGGAATGATTTAGAATTCTAAGAATGAGGTTATTTTGTTTTCCATAGGTTTCTTATGCCTTAAATTAGGAAATTCCAAACAGTAATGGAGAAGTTTTACTGTAAGAGCCTGTTTAAATATTTTTAATCATCATAGCAATGGAAGCCACGAGTACCCACGCCTCGCTTGATTCTATATTCGCTTCATAATCCTTGCTGAGTCTCCTTGACCACATGAGCCATGAAATCGAA